>NZ_FQTU01000015.1:2909-63863 GCF_900128885.1 Alkalibacter saccharofermentans DSM 14828 | reverse complement strand
AGAATTAAATGTAGCAATGAGTTGTTCAAAGCCGGACTTATCATTTTTGATAGTAAACTTTGAAAGGACTTTTTGATCAGCTGCAGAAATGATACAGCAATCATGTTTGTACTTGGAAATATCAATTCCAACAAAGTACATTGACATAGAGAAACACCTCCTAATTTGATAAATTTAGCACTGCTGTCTTCCACAGAGAATTCGGCTGTGTAATCACGTAAATAGAAACGTCAAGCGTTAACAAACTGATTAACAGTAATAGACGAAAAGCTGTGGTCTGAGTCACCTCCGAACAGTCAAAGCTGTAAAATATGAAATACAGATCCACAGTGCTTTTATAAATATATCAAAGATGGAAATAGAAACCCAGAGAACCTGGGAGAAAGGAATTAATCAAATCACCATCTAATGATGATTTGATTATACGTGTGCATATGAACTATGAAATTAAGCTGGAAGAATTTCAGGGACCTTTTGATTTGCTATTGCATCTGGTCAACAAGAATGAGATTGATATATTCGACATACCCATCGCATCTATCACAAGTCAATACCTGGGATACATAGATAAAATGAAAGAAAAAAACCTGGAGCTTACCAGCGAGTTCATTCTCATGGCATCCAGACTTATAGAAATAAAGTCCAAGATGCTTCTGCCTGTGGAGGAAGATGACGAGGGGGAAGAGATAGACCCCAGGGAAGAACTCGCTCAAAGACTCTACGAATACAAGATATTCAAGGAAATCAGCGCATTCATGAAGGAAAAGGAAGTCATGTACATGAAGACTTACTTCAAGGATCCTGAATATATACCCTTTAACGGTGAGGTCGAGACGCCGGTAGACGTTCAAGAGCTTTTAAGGTCACTGCGCAACGTGCTGGCGGCGAACAACCTTATTCTCGAAGGAGAAGATAAGGACATCCACACCATACAAAAAGAGGTAGTGAGGATAGAAGATAAAATCAGGGACTTGGAAGTCCTGCTTAGCGAAAACCCGACCATTAAGTTTTCAATGGCTTTCAAGGGCGCGAAATCTGTTCAGGCAGTGGTCGTAACCTTCCTCGCCTTGTTGCAGCTTGTAAAAAACAACATGGTTAAATTTCGACAAGACAAGAACTTTGATGAAATAATAATCAGTAGAATGTGAGCAGGTGCAATATGAACGAAAAAGATAAAAAATCAATAATTGAGAGCATATTATTTGCAATGGGAGAACCCGTGTCGCTTGGTGAGCTGTCTCAGGCTTTGGAAGAGGATAGCACATCGGTTAAAAAGACGATCCAGGAGCTTATGGACGAGTATAAAGACGCAGGCAGGGGAGTTCGGATCAAGCAGATGAACAACCGATACCAGATGTGTACAGATCCACAAAACTATGAATTTATACACAAGCTTCTTTATGAAAAAAACAAGGCTTCCCTATCACAGGCATCCTTGGAAACTTTGGCGATTATTGCCTACAAGCAGCCTGTAACCCGGGTTGAAATAGAGGCTTTGAGGGGAGTTAAATCCAGCAGCTCCATACAAACTCTTCTAGACAGAAATCTCATCAAGGAGGGGGGAAGGCTGGATGCACCGGGCAAGCCCATGCTTTTTGAAACTACAGTAGAGTTTTTAAAGTACTCCAACATAACAAACATTAAGGAACTTCCCTCATACGATGAATTTGTCAACGGAATACAGGAAAAAATAGTTGAAAAATGAGCTTCGGCTCTTTTTTTGTGTATCGACTGCTATATTAAATCCATTGATTATGTTACTTAATTAAGATAAAATATTAAAGGCTAATCCAGTAAAGGTGGGATTAAATTGAGGCTTCAAAAATATTTGGCCCAGTGCGGAGTTGCTTCCAGGCGTAAAGCCGAAGAGCTTATACTCCAAGGGAGAGTAAAGGTAAATGGCGAGGTCGTAGTTGCCATGGGATGTTTGGTTGATCCGGATAATGACCTTGTTGAATTTGACTCAAGACCAGTGGGTATAAAGGACAGGAAAATATACATAATGCTCAACAAACCTACAGGAGTGATTACTTCGGCAAAGGACGAAAAGGGGCGAAAGACCGTTTTGGATATTGTAAATCTACCGGAAAGGCTTTATCCTGTTGGAAGACTTGATTTCATGACGGAAGGACTTGTAATCTTGACAAACGATGGAGATTTTTCTTATCTGATGACTCATCCTAAACATAAAATATACAAAAAGTATTTGGCATATGTGAAAGGGAGCGTATCTGAAGCTGGGCTGAGAGCCTTGAAAAACGGCATTGAAATTGAAGGTCGAATTACTGCTCCAGCGAGAGTTGAGATCATAAAAAGAAAAAAAGAATCCTCTCTCATACAGATAGAGATTCACGAAGGAAGAAACCGTCAGGTTAGGAAAATGTGCGAAGCCATAGGTCATCCGGTAACAAGCCTTAAAAGAGTGTCCGTAGGCTTGTTAGAGTTAGGTGAGCTGAAAAAGGGACAATGGCGTCACCTCTTGCCAAAAGAGGTAAAACAGCTTAAGGAGATGTGTTCCAGTGATTGAAATCGTTGTGGAGAAGCTAAATGCTAAAAACAAAGATATCTTTAAAATTGACGATATAACCCATGTATGTACTGTAGTTGAAGAAGAACGCCTGCTGGCTGCTTTGGCCATAGAGGCAACCCGGTGCAAGGTGATATTAAAAAATTCTCTATTGCTCAGCGAAGATGCCAGGGATCTAGACGGCATGATAAAGACATCTATAAACTACTTCCACCTGGAGGGAGTTTTTGTAGCTTGCTATGATTGCGGCAATGAAATGCTTTCCGGATATTTTAAAAAAATCAACAACGAAACATATGTATCAAACGGATACGCATGTTTCCAGTCTCAGGATTTTATTGAAAGTACAAGGTGCAGAAAGTGAGCCAAATTAAAAAATATCTTATCACTGAGCTTGCCCGAAACTGTGCCAGGGAAAACACAATGCTTGGAGATTCGGTTTTGGATGCAACTATGGGAAACGGCAATGATACCCTTCTACTCGCTGAGTTGGTGGGGAAAGAGGGAAAAGTATACGCATTTGACGTTCAAGAGGCTGCAGTTAAAAATACCAAGCAGCTTCTGGGTAATTGTTTGGTTACCACTGAGCTTATTTTGGATTCTCATGATAAAATTGATGAGTACATAGAGGAAGAGCTCAGTTTCGCAATGTATAACTTGGGATATCTGCCAGGTGGGGACAAAAAAATCGCTACGGAGAAAAATTCTTCTTTGGAATCAATAAAAAAGTGCCTGGGGTTGCTAAAAACAGGAGGCATGGTTACAATATGCCTTTACCCAGGTCATGAAGCAGGCATGGCGGAGGCAGTTGCAATCGAGAGTTATCTTGGAGAGACTTCAAACAAGGATTATTTTGTTCTTAAAACTGCAAACATAAATGTCAAAGGCAGCCCTTATTTGATAATGATAAAAAAATTGAGATAGACAAGAGAGTTTTAAAAATATTAGTAAGGCATGATGTTATGGATTTATAAAATCAAAGGCAGCAATAAAGGAGAAGCGAATGTATAAAGTTGTAGTAATTGGCGGTGGGCCGGCGGGAATGATGGCCGCAGGCAAGGCGGCCTCTCAGGGAAATGATGTGGTTCTTTTGGACAAGAATGAAAAGTTGGGCAAAAAGCTTTTTATAACTGGTAAAGGCAGGTGCAACTTTACCAATGACTGTGATGTGGAGGAACTTTTTGAAAACGTGATAACGAACAAGAAGTTTTTATACAGCGCATTTTATTCTTTCACGAATATGGATACTATAGCCTTTTTTAACCAAATGGGCTTAAAGGAAAAAGTCGAAAGAGGAGGAAGGGTCTTTCCTGCAAGCGACAAATCAAGCGATGTCATAAAAGCTATGGAAAGATATCTAGCTCATAACAATGTCAAAGTAATGCTGAACACAGGTGTCAAAGATTTGCTGATAAAGGACGGCAAGGCTGCAGGCGTCATCCTTGATAATGGAGAGGAGCTTTTGGCAGACAAGGTGATATTGGCAACGGGAGGAGTTACATATCCCCAGACCGGATCAACAGGAGATGGACTGGATTTTGCCAAAAAAACTGGTCATAGTATTAAAAAAGCTCACGGAGCTCTAATACCATTGGTTTCTGAAGATCCTTTCATTAAGGAACTCCAGGGTCTTTCCCTAAGGAATATAAAGGCAACGCTCTTTGAATCGGGAAAGAAAAAAAGAGATCTGTTTGGAGAGATGATATTCACCCATTTCGGCATATCAGGACCCGTTATCCTGTCTCTTAGTTCCTATGTTAAGGAAGGGAAAAAGTATTTTGTCGAGATAGACTTAAAACCTGCACTCGATATCAAGACTTTGGACAGAAGGCTCCAGAGGGATTTTGAAAAGTATAGCAATAAACAATTTAAAAACAGCCTGGATGATCTGCTTCCCCAGCGATTGATACCTGTTGTGATAAAAATGTCAGGGATTGATGAGCAAAAAAGGGCAAATCAAATTTCCAAGGAAGAAAGACTTGAACTGGCAAGTGTTTTAAAAGGATTAAAAATAACAGTTAAATCAAAAGCAGACATAAAACTCGGCATCGTGACATCTGGAGGAATCGAAACCAAAGATATAGATCCCAGCACGATGGAGTCGAAAAAAATATCGGGATTGTACTTCGCCGGAGAAGTCATTGATGTAGATGCAATGACCGGAGGGTTTAATCTTCAAATAGCATTTTCAACAGGATATATTGCGGGATTGTTGGAGAGTAGGGAGGATAAAAAGTGAAAATTGCGGTAGACGGACCTGCTGGTGCAGGTAAAAGTACCATATCGAAGATATTGGCTAAAAAATTGGGTATAAATTATCTAGACACAGGAGCCATGTACAGGGCTGCGACTTATAAAACAATAAAAGAAAGCATTGATCCGGAAAATGAGGAAGCAGTTGTGAAGGCGGTTGAGAATTCCGACATATATTTTAAGGACAATGAGATATATCTGGATGGAGAGAATGTAAAAATACAAATCAGAAGTCCACAGGTCAACAGGTTGGTATCCGTGATCAGCAAAATCGATGAAATAAGAAAGATCATGGTTGCTAAGCAAAAGAAAATATCAGAATCTTCCGATGTCATAATGGATGGAAGAGACATCGGCACAGTCGTTATGCCGGATGCAGACTATAAGTTCTACTTAGACGCCTCTATCGAAATCAGGGCAAAGAGGAGATTTGAGGAGATGGATGATAAATCGGCAATGATGTCTTTTGAAAGCCTGAAAAAGGAAATCGCCAAAAGGGATGAGGAAGATAAAAACAGGAAAACAGGGCCACTGAAAGTGGCGGAGGATGCTGTCGTTATTGATACCTCGGGACTGGAAATAGATCAGGTAGTGGAATTGATGGCAAAGAAAATCAAGGGAGAATGAATATGTTCTACGATGTGGCTAAATTTTTAGTTAATATTTTTTTAAGCATATACTATAAATTCGACATAAGAGGAAAAGAAAATATACCCAAAGGGGTTCCGCTTATAATAAGTTCAAATCATATTCATTGGGCGGATCCCGTCATAGTAGCCTGCAGGACCGGAAAAAGGCACATAAGCTTCCTAGGAAAGCGAGAGCTTTTCAAGAACAAGATTTTTTCGTGGGTTTTGCACAAGCTTACCGTCATACCCGTAAGAAGGGGAGAAGCGGATGTGAATGCGATAAAAAGCGCCTTAAGGGTACTTAAAAACGGCAAGGTGCTGGGAATATTTCCAGAGGGAACGAGAGTCAAGGAAGGCGTGGAGAGAGATCCTCAATCCGGTCTCGTAGTTCTGGCTCTAAAATCAAAATGCGATGTTATACCTGTAGGTTTGAGGGGTAACTATAAATTTAGAAGCACTATTCACATTAACGTAGGTGAGCCCATCAGTTTGAAGGAGTATTACGGTGTGAAAAATGACAAGGAAAAGCTCAAGGAGATAAGTTTGATGATAATGGAAAGAATCAAAGAGCTGGCTAAGGGTTGAAGGTGGAGACATGAAAATAATCTTGGCTAAAAGCGCTGGTTACTGCTTTGGAGTAAACCAGGCGATGAAAAAGGTGGAAGACGCTCTTGAAAAGGGCGATGATAATATATTTACTTTGGGGCCTTTGATACATAATAGGCAAGTTACTGACAAGCTGGAGCAACAGGGAGTAAAGATTATTAGCGATGTTGGATCTGCTAGGGGCGGCGTCATCACAGTAAGGTCCCATGGCGTGGGTGCTGACATAATTGAAGAAATTGCCGAAAGCGGAATCGAGTTGATAGATGCAACTTGTCCATACGTAAAGAAAATACATAATAAAGTCAAGGAATACTATCAAAAGGATTACAAAATATTCATAGTAGGAGATAGGGCACATCCGGAAGTCATTGGAATAAACGGGTGGTGTGATTACAAGGGAGAAGTAATCAATGATAAAAATAGTGTGCCAATTGACCAAAAATATGATAAAATATGCGTTGTAGCGCAAACTACCATGAATCGCGGGATTTTCGAAGAAATATCTGAAGAGATAAAGAAATTATACCCTGAAGCAATTATTCTTAATACTATTTGCAATGCCACAAAAACCAGGCAGGAGGAGACGGCGCAGATTGCTAAGGAGTCCGACTGTATGATAATCGTTGGAGGCCGACATAGCTCTAATACAAAAAAGCTTGCCGACATCGGAAGGAAGCATTGCGAAAAAACAGTTCACATCGAAACAGCTGATGAATTGGATCTTGATATTTTGAAAGGCTGCGATACAGTAGGCATTACAGCAGGAGCATCAACACCCCATTGGATTATTAAGGAGGTTATCAATAAGATGACAAAATCATTTGAAGAAATGTTGAAAGATTCAGAAATGGAAGCATCCTACGAGGAGACTTTTAGAAGACTTGGAAAAGGAAGCATCGTGACTGGAAAGGTGATAGGAGTAAATAAGAATGAAATTTACTTAAATATCAACTACAAGGCTGATGCGATTCTATCCAAGGATGAATATACTGACGAGGATATCGACCTTACTGAAGAGGTAAAAGTCGAAGACGAAATAGAAGTAATGGTTACAAATTTAAACGACGGGAACGGAAACGTAGAAGTATCCAAAAAGAAGATCATACAAAAGAAGGCTTCAGAGGAGCTCTACAACGCATTCAACGAAAAGAGGCTTCTTGAAGGTTCTGTGATTAAAGCTGTCAAGGGTGGACTTATAGTTGATTTGGGCCTGGGTCAGGCATTCATGCCTGCATCACAGTACCACATGAGATTCGTAAAGGACTTGGAAACCTTGGTTGGCAAGAGCGTAAAAGGTCTTATAATCGAATTTGACAAAAGGAAAAATAGAGTCATTTTTTCTCAAAAGGTCGTATTGGAACAGGAATACAAGGAAAAGAAGGAACAAGAGACCAAAGCAAAGGACGAATTCATTAATTCAGTAGAAATTGAGAATATCTTGGAAGGTCCTATAAAATCAATTACTAATTTCGGTATTTTTGTAAAAGTAGGCCCCATTGATGGGTTCGTGCACATAAGCGACTTGTCTTGGGCAAGGGTAAAACATCCCTCTGACATGTACAAGATTGGGGACGAAGTAAAAGCCGTTGTAACTGAAGTCAACAAAGAAGAATACAAGATCAAGATGAGCATAAAGGAACTGAGTGAAGAGCCTTGGACTGTATTTTCCAAGAAGTACAACACAGGTGATGAAGTGGATGTTAAGATCACTAGAATTGCCCCTTTCGGAGCTTTTGCTGAGATTATGGAAGAGGTTGAAGGTTTGATTCACATAAGCGAACTGTCCCATGATAAGGTTGCAAAGGTAGAGGATGTATTGAATGCCGGCGATCAGGTTACGGCCAAGATAATAGGCATAAATGACGAACAAAAGAAGATTTCCTTGAGCATCAAAGAGCTTGTTGCAGAGCCGGCAAAAGAAATCGAAGTAAATGAGACGGTTTATGAGGATGAGTCAGACAATTCCATAGGGAATATCCTAGGAGATATTTTTGATCAGCAAGATAAATAAGTGAGCTAGGGCGGTTGAATTCAACCGCCCTTTTTGCACACTTGATTTTTAGATAAAATAAAAAAAGAACCGCAAAGCGATTCTAAAAGTTTCTATGGAGCTGGTGATAGGAATCGAACCTACAACCTGCTGATTACAAGTCAGCTGCTCTACCGTTGAGCCACACCAGCTTATAAATTTTTTTAAAAATTCCATTTTAAGATGGTGCCCAAGGGCGGAATCGAACCACCGACACGAGGATTTTCAGTCCTCTGCTCTACCGACTGAGCTACTTGGGCGAAAAAAAAGATGGTGGGCCTTCAGGGACTCGAACCCAGGACCTACCGGTTATGAGCCGGTTGCTCTAACCAACTGAGCTAAAGGCCCCCACGTGTGTTAAAATGGTCGAGGTGGAGGGATTCGAACCCCCGGCCCCATGGTCCCAAACCATGTGCGCTACCAAACTGCGCTACACCTCGTTCGTAGTGACAAATAATAATATACAACAAATAAAAAACTTTGTCAATCAATAAAATAAAAAAGGACGTGATTTTATGAAACTTTCTTTTTACGGCGCTGCTCAAATGGTTACAGGATCTTGTTTTCTGGCAGAAACCCATGGTAAAAAATTTTTAGTCGATTGCGGAATGTTCCAGGGTGGAAAGGAATTTGAAGAGCTGAACTACAAGGAGTTCCCCTTTGATCCTGCAGACTTGGACTTTATGCTGCTGACCCATGCCCACATTGATCACTCAGGGAGAATTCCTAAACTATGCAAAGAAGGCTTTACCGGGAAAATATATACAAATCATGCAACAGTTGAGCTTTGCGACATTATGCTTCAGGATAGCGGCCATATACAGGAGATGGAAAGTGAATGGAAAAACAGAAAAAGGCTGCGAAAGGGTCTGGATGAGAGGCCGCCCATGTACAATGTAGCCGATGCAGTGAATTCCATGAAGCAGTTCGCAGGGGTAGATTACAGGAAAGAAATAGAGATAGATTCCGCGCTTAAAGTCAGATTCATTAATTCAGGACATATGCTAGGCTCTGCCTTTGTGGAGATAAAGGTGTATGAAAACGGACGATGGAATGTCTATCTGTTCACTGGAGATATAGGAAATACGAATATACCATTATTAAAGGACCCTGCGACGGTTGAAGAAGTGGATTACCTGGTTATAGAATCCACCTATGGAGACAGAACTCATTCCAATGGAAGGGGACAAAGCAAGGAGCTGCTTTCCATTATCAAAAAAACAGCTGCGAAGGGAGGAAATATTGTGATACCATCCTTTGCTGTTGGCAGAACCCAGGAGGTATTGTATGATATAAACAAATATAAGGAAAAGGGTCTTTTGGGAGAATTCGATAAAATTCCAGTCTATGTGGACAGCCCGCTGGCGATAAAGGCTACTGAAATTTTCAGAAGAAACTGTAAGCATTTTGACAAGGAAACCAAAAAGATGATAGCCGAGGGAGACGATCCTCTACTCTTTGAAAACCTGCACTTCACATTGACAAGCGACGAATCGAAACAGATAAACTCCGATAAAAAAAGCAAGGTCATTATTTCCGCCAGCGGCATGTGCGAAGCGGGGAGGATAAAACATCATTTAAAGCACAACCTTTGGAGAAAGGAATCTTCTGTAGTGTTCGTGGGATATCAGGCCCCGGGGACACTGGGGTTTTCTTTGAAAACGGGAGTAGGCAAGGTAAGGATATTTGGTGAAGAAATTGCAGTTAAATCAGGGATATATTCTGTAGAAGGATTTTCAAGCCACGCTGATTTGGATGGAATCGTGGATTGGATAGGCTCAAACAAGAAGCTTCCGGAAAAGATGATACTGATTCATGGGGAAAAAGAAGGAATGGAAAACCTCAAAAACACTCTCGAGGACAAATTCCACAGAGAAGTGCTGATTCCAAACATGGGCGATACCATAGAAATTACTTACTCGGAGGAAATCATAGATCACAAGGATATCATTGAAGTGGAGGCGGCGGCAAAGGAAAAAATCACTTCAGAGCTGTACGAGCTAATTGATCTAGTGGAAAAAGGCTACGGAAAGCACGTGGATATGGACAAAGTAATTAATGACATAGAAAAACTTAAGGAGCTTATTTCTTAAACTAAGGGATATTTTCTCTCAATTTTATATATGAAATATGTTATAATTATTACTTGTGCAGAGGCAAAAGTCGAGCACCCATAAGTTTGAAAGGTGAGAGAAAATGAACTATAAAATTACTACTTACGGTTGTCAGATGAATGAAAATGACTCCGAAAAAATATCAGGGATGCTGATGGAGTTAGGGCATGTATCTGTCGAGGACGAAAATATGGCAGATATCGTGATACTTAATACCTGCAGCGTGAGAGAAAATGCAAACGATAAGTTCTTCGGACACCTTGGACGATACAAAAGGGTTAAAAGAGATAGACCGGAACTTATCCTTGCTATTTGCGGGTGCATGATGCAACAAGAGTCTGTGGTAGCCGAGGTCAAAAGCAAGCATAGGCACGTTGATATCGTATTTGGAACTCACAATATCCATGAGTTTCCAGATATGCTTTCCAATCACATGGAGAAGCACGAGATGGTGGTCGGCGTATGGCAGGAAGGTGGAGAAATCGTAGAAAACCTTCCAGTGGACAGAAAATACGATTTCAAGGCATATGTATCGATTATGAATGGATGCAATAACTTTTGCAGCTATTGCATTGTCCCATACACAAGAGGCAGGGAAAGAAGCAGGAGCATCGACAGCATTAAGATGGAGGTTGAGGCACTGGCTCAAAATGGGTGCAGGGAGATAACCCTACTGGGGCAAAATGTAAATTCCTACGGCAATACATTTGAAGATTCTGTTGGATTTGGAACCTTGATGAGAGAGCTTGCTAAAACTGAAGGACTCGATAGGATAAGGTTCATGACATCTCATCCAAAGGATCTTTCTGATGAGGTTATCGAAGCGATTGCCGAAGAACCGAAGATATGCAATCATATACACTTGCCTGTACAATCTGGAAGCAGCAGGATATTAAAGGATATGAACAGAAAATACGACAAGGATAGCTACATAGCCCTGGTTGAAAAGATAAAAGAACGAATTCCTGAAGTTGCTCTTACTACGGATATAATCGTTGGCTTTCCCGGAGAAACTGAAGAAGACTTCCAAGATACCTTGGATGTTATGGAAAAGTGTAGATTCGACTTGGCATTTACCTTCCTCTATTCTCCAAGGGAAGGCACTCCGGCATGGGGGCGAGATGATCAGGTGCCGGAAGATTTGAAGCATGAAAGACTTAACAGGCTCCTTGAAGTTCACAATAAAATAGGCAGGGAGATAAACGAAGGTTACGTGGGTAAATCCTTGGATGTTCTTGTGGAAGGACCCAGCAAGAATAATCCGAAAAACCTTTCCGGCAGAACCGAAACGGCCAAGCTGGTCAATTTTCCGGGAGATATGTCGTTGACGGGGAAAATCGTCAAAGTTAAAATAACCCAGGCAAAGACCTTCAGCCTAAACGGAGAAATAGAACAGTAAAGGGATGGTTTCATGGATCAGCTAACACCAATGATGAGACAGTACTTAAATGTACATGAGAAGGTAAAGGATGCCATATTATTTTTTCGCCTTGGGGATTTCTACGAGATGTTTTTTGACGATGCAATAACAGCGTCTAGAGAGCTTGAAATAACCCTAACAGGCAGGGAATGCGGTTTAGAAGAAAAAGCTCCCATGTGCGGAGTGCCATATCATTCAGCAGAAGGCTATATAGCAAAGTTGATCGAAAAGGGATACAAGGTCGCGATCTGCGAGCAGGTAGAAGATCCAAAGGAAGCGAAAGGAATAGTAAAAAGGGATGTAGTAAGAGTAATATCTCCCGGGACTGTCAACGACGGCAATTACCTTAAGGACCGTTCCAACAATTATCTGATGAGTATTTATTACAACATGGTAGACTTCGGACTGGCATATATGGATATTTCAACAGGAGAATTCTATGTTACTGAGTTAAATGGCCATGAGAATAAATACAGGATTCTTGATGAAATTGCAAAAATATCCCCATCCGAAATTCTAATAAATACGGTTTTGTTCAAAGACAAGGTCCTCCACGAAACAATGGCAAACAAGTTTTCAATGTTCACTAACGTGTTGCCCAACAAGTATTTTGACTTGGAAAACTCAAAGGAGATTATATCTCGGTCAGTTGGAGTATATTCTGTAAATTCCTTGGGACTTACCGACAGACAGCATGGCCTGAGAGCTGCAGGCGCTCTGCTTGAATATATTGACCAGACGCAGATGAGAACTCTGTCCCATATAGACAGGATAAATTGGTATGAAGTGGATAGCTACATGTCACTGGATTATGCCACAAGATCCAATCTGGAGCTGGTAAAGACCATAAGAGGTGGGGACAAAAAGGGAAGCCTCCTTGGAATACTAGATAAGACCCAGACTTCCATGGGAGGGCGAAAGCTAAAAAAATGGCTGAGCGAGCCACTTACAGACCCAAATATGATAAATAAAAGGCTTGAGGCCGTAGAATCAATATATGAGGATGTTTCTATAAAAGATAGGCTTAAAATAGCTTTAGGGAGCATTTACGACCTTAAAAGAATAGTAGGCAAGCTGTCATTTGGAAACTGCAATTCCAGAGACATGACCGCCCTAAAGGATTCCATATTCTTGATTCCGGATATCAAGAATATATTGGAAAGTGCAAAAAGTGGTTATCTATCTGAATTAAGAATGGAAATAGATGATCTGCAGGATTTAGGAGAGCTAATTGAAAAATCCATCAATCCCGATGGACCGGCTACATTAAAAGAAGGAAACCTTATTAAATACGGTTACGATAAAAATGTAGACTACTACAGGAATATTTCCGGAAACAGCAAAGACATGATTTTGAGAATCGAGGCTGAAGAGAAGGAAAAAACAGGCATAAAATCTCTGAAGATAAAATATAACAAGGTATTTGGATACTACATTGAGGTAACCAGGACCAATCTTCATCTCGTGCCTGAACGTTTTGTAAGAAAACAGACTCTGGCAAATTGTGAGCGATATTTTACAGAGGAGCTGAAGGATCTAGAGACGAAGATATTGGAAGCAGACGAAAAACTCGTAGAGCTTGAATACGAAATTTTTCAGGATGTCAGACAAGAAATAATAAGAAATATAAATCGCATTAAAAAAACTGCGGATTTTATCAGCGTAATAGATGTGTTATATTCTTTTTCTCAGGCGGCCTATGAGAATGGATATGTGAAGCCATCGGTGGCGGAGTCTGATGAGATAATAATTTTTGATGGAAGGCACCCGGTTGTAGAGTCAATGATGGATTCTAACGACTTTGTACCAAATTCTTGTGAAATTGACTGCAGAAATAACAGGATGATTTTGATTACCGGTCCGAATATGGCAGGCAAGTCAACCTATATCAGGCAGGTTGCGCTTATAACTCTCATGGCCCAAGTTGGATCCTTTGTGCCAGCCAAACAGGCGAAAATAGGCGTCGTTGACAGGATATTTACAAGGGTGGGAGCTTCTGACGATCTAGCTTCCGGGCACTCCACCTTTATGGTTGAGATGAGCGAAGTTTCAAACATCTTAAAAAACGCAACAAAGAACAGTCTTGTCATACTTGATGAAATCGGAAGAGGCACAAGTACTTTTGACGGGCTTAGCATCGCCTGGGCTGTTGCCGAACATTTAGCAGAGAGCACAAAGGTAGGGTGCAAGACCTTGTTTGCAACTCATTACCATGAGCTTACAGAACTTGAAGAAATGATGGATGGAGTTCGCAATTACTGTATAAAGGTACAGGAAAGGGAAGAAGGGGTGATTTTCCTTAGAAAGATCGTTCCGGGAAGTGCGGATAAAAGCTATGGAATAGAAGTCGCGAAGCTGGCTGGGCTTCCCCAGGGTGTCATCCAACGGGCAAATGAACTTCTATTGGTAATGGAGGAAAAGGAAGTTAGAATTAAAAGAAGCAAAAAAATTCAGGAAGCAGTTTCAGAAGATAAAGACCGGCTCAACCTTTTTAACTACAAGGACAAGCTTGTAATTGAAGAGCTTGAGACCCTGCCCATTGAAGAAATGACGCCGATAGAGGCTATGAACTATTTAAATGCCCTCAAAAAAAGACTGACAAGCGAGTGATAATATGAAGATTGCCTTTTTAGATAGCCAAACAGCGGCGAAAATAGCAGCCGGAGAGGTGATAACCGATCCGGCAGCAGTTGTTAAAGAGCTTGTTGAAAACTCAATAGATGCTAGTTCGGAAAATATCAGGATAGAGATAGAAAACGGAGGCAAAGCCTTGATTAGGGTCGTAGACGACGGTGAAGGGATAAACGAAGCTGATGTCTTCAACGCCTTTAAAAGACATGGGACGAGCAAGATTAAAAAAATAGACGACTTGGACAACCTCCATACCTTGGGGTTTAGGGGGGAGGCCCTTGCGAGTATGGCTGCGGTATCCAAGGTAACCCTTAGGACATCGGATTCTGATGACGGACTTGGAACCGGGTTAAGGCTGATAGAGGGAAAAGGGGAAAAACAGGCAATTTCCTGCAAAAGAGGAACGTCGATATCAATAGAAGAGATTTTTTTCAACACTCCTGCAAGGCTCAAGCATATGAAAAAGCCGGGAGATGAAAATAAAAAGATCATTCAGATCGTACAGGTCTTATCCATGTCCCACCCCGAAGTTTCCTTTAGCCTATTGATGGATAATTCTGAAGTTTTAAGGACACCGGGGAAAGGCGGTCTCGAAAATACCCTTAAGAGTCTGTTCGGTGAGAGGTTTGACAGTGAGCTGTTCAAGGCGGATTATCAAAATTCTCCCATGGAAATAGAAGGATTCTTGGGCAGTCCGTATTATACGAAAAAAACAAGAGACTACCAGTTCGTCTTCATAAACAACAGGTATGTAAGAGAAATTAAAATTAATAAAGCCATAGAGGATGCATACGACAATACGGTTATGATCAATCAGCATCCTGTATTCATACTGAATATAAAGCTGCCCCCTGACATGCTGGACGTAAACATTCACCCGGCCAAGACAAAGATCAAGATATTGAATGAAAGCCTGGTAATGCTGCTTTTAAAAAGCGGAATCAGAAAAATTATAAGACAAAATCTTGTGGAAAAGAAACCACATCAATTCTCAGAGGAGCGGAATAAAGAAAAATCTTATTTTAAATATATTGAAGATACTAACAACGGGATTGATCTTAAAGAAGAAAAAGCTCCTGTGTTTGAAGAAGTGGAAGAAGTGCCTTTGTTAATTGAACAAAAGACAGAAACAATTACTGATGGATTTGAATTAACTTCTGAAGCCAAACCAGAAATACTAAAGGAAGATTTGCCCGAATATCTAGAGGATATAAAAAAAACCAAAGGAATTGAAGGTTTGTTTCAAAACACTACTGTTATAGGACAGCTTTTTAATACATATATCCTATTGGAAAAGCAGGGGGAGCAGATCGTCTTGATTGACCAGCATGCCGCCCATGAAAGGATTTTGTTCGAAAAGATAAGCAAAGAGATAAAAAACAGCAAAAACAGCACCCAGTCTATCATGCCAGTAAAGATGAAGATGGCACCGGATAAGTATGAATTCTTAAAAAACAACAAGAATGCTTTTGAAAGGCTTGGCTTTGACTACGACGAGTTTGGAGACAGCTCCATTGTATTGAGAGGTGTTCCATATCTATTGGACAAACCGGCGGAAGCAGAACTTCTTACCATGATACTTGACGACTTTACCGAAGGAAAGAACCATGAATTGGAGACAAAGATAATCCTTTCAGCCTGCAAAAAAGCAATTAAAGGAAATCAACGACTCGATATCATAGAGATAAAAGAGCTGATAGAGCTTTTGAAAAAATGCGACATGCCCTTTACCTGCCCACATGGGCGTCCTGTTGCCATATCGATGACGAAATACGAAATGGAAAAGCTTTTTAAAAGAGTAATATAGGAGAATTTATGAAAACGAAAATTTTAATAGTGACAGGACCTACTGCTTCCGGAAAAACAGATTTGGCAATACGGATAGCAGAAAAAAATAATGGTGAAATAATATCTGCAGATTCGATGCAGATATACCGGCATATGAATGTAGGAACTGCAAAGCCTTCTAGGTCTGAAATGAAGAAAATAGAGCATCATCTCATTGATGTAATTGATCCAGACCAACCTTTCAGTGTTGCGGATTTCAGAAACAAAAGCGAAGAAATCATCCAAAAGATTCAAGATAAAGGCAAACTCCCCATAATAGCTGGAGGAACCGGACTTTATATAAACAGTTTGGTAAAGCCTTGGACTTTTTCAAATACGCCCCCATCTGATGAGCGAAGGAGTGAGCTGCAAAAGACATTCGAAGAAAAGGGTGGCGAGTATCTGTATTCTATGCTTGAATCTGTAGATCCTGAATCGGCTAAGTCAATACATCCTAATAACGTTAAAAGAGTCATGAGAGCTCTGGAGGTGTATATGGTTTCAGGAGTCAAAAAGAGCATCCAGGACGAGGAGTCGCAAAAAAATGAAACCCCTTACGAACCTGTAATGATCGGTCTCAATATGGATAGGGAACTCCTATATGATAGGATCGACAAGAGAGTAGATATTATGCTTGAACAAGGATTGGTTGCAGAGGTAAGAGGGCTTATAGAAATGGGTTATTCAAAGGATTTGGTCAGCATGCAGGGGCTTGGCTACAAGGAAATTGTCAAGTACCTGTCGGGAGAGTGGTCTTATGAACATTCAGTGTACATCTTGAAGAGGGATACAAGAAGGTTCGCTAAAAGACAGCTTACCTGGTTCAGGAGATATGATGAAATAAAGTGGTTTTACATAGACGCCTATGAAGACAAAGAGGCTTTGTATGCTGACGTATTTGATTATCTGAATGAAAGGAACATTATATAGATGCAGATTAAAGAGGCTATGTACGAAAAGTTCGGCATTGATGAAAAAATACTGGAATTATGCAGGAGAGAAGAAAAAAGCCTTAAGGACATATTTGAGAAGGTAAAGGAAATTTGCGAATATAATCAGCTAAAGGTAATACGAGCCATGCAGAAACATAATCTAAGTGACAGGCACTTTAATGTGTCTACAGGCTACGGCTATGACGATGAAGGCAGGGATGTCTTGGAGAAAATCTATGCCGAGGTATTCAATGCGGAAGATGCCTTGGTCAGGCCGCAGATAATATCGGGAACCCATGCTATATCCCTATGTCTTTACGGAGTACTCCGCCCAGGAGATGAGCTTCTTTCTATTACGGGCTCCCCATACGATACGGTGAGGACTATTATCGATGGGAAGGGAAAAAACTACGGAACACTTAAGGATTATGGAGTAAAGTATGCCCAAATAGATCTTTGTCGGAAGGGCATAGATCTAAAAAAAGTGCTGGAAGCATTGAGGGATGAAACCAAGCTTGTATATATTCAAAGATCTACCGGATATGGCTGGAGGAAGGCTTTGACGATAGAGGAAATCAAGGAAGCTATCTTGGCAATGAAAAAAGCTAAGCCCAACGTAGCAGTGATGGTGGACAATTGTTACGGGGAGTTTCTGGATATCCTGGAGCCTACAGACGTAGGAGCAGATTTAGTGGCTGGATCCCTCATAAAGAATCCCGGAGGAGGCATAAGCCCTATGGGAGGATATGTAGCAGGAAAAAAAGCTCTTGTTTACCTTGCGGCATGCAGGCTGTCCGCTCCGGGGATAGCGAAAGAAACAGGAGCTACCCTTGGCATAAACAGAACATATTTGCAAGGTCTTTTTCTGGCGCCCCATATAGTAGGGGAATCTATTAAAACTGCGATTCTAGCTGCCGGGGTATTTAAAAGGCTAGGATACGAAGTTTGCCCTCTCCCTCAAGATGAGAGAAGCGATATAATCCAATCCATTAAGTTTGGTTCAAAGGAAATGGTTGAGGTGTTTTGCAGAGCAGTTCAAAGCGCTGCTCCCGTAGACTCTTTTGTAACCCCGGAGGCATGGGACATGCCAGGGTACAGCGATCAGGTCATAATGGCTGCAGGTGCATTTATTCAGGGATCTTCCATCGAGTTAAGTGCTGATGCCCCTATGAGAGAACCTTATATCGCATATCTGCAGGGAGGCCTTACCCACGAACATGGAAGGCTGGGAATATATATGGCGTTGAAAGAGCTTGGGGACAAAGGCTTTTTGAGTTTTTAACAAATCAACACGACTTCAAAAAGTCGTGTTGATTTGTTAATACAGTGTATGAACTTACATTTTTCTGATTACACCTGAAACCTTGCCAAGTATGCGAACATCATCTAGGATTATAGGATCCATTGCGGAATTTTCAGGTTGAAGCCTAATGTGGTTTTTTTCTTTGAAGAACCTTTTGACCGTAGCTTCCTCTTCGTCTACCAGGGCAACTACGATGTCCCCGTTTGAAGCAGTGTTCTTTTTTTCTACTATTACATAATCTCCATCCAAAATTCCAGCTTCTATCATGCTGTCTCCTTTAATGGATAGAATGAAGCATTCATTTTTTCCAACAAAATCGACGGGTAGCGGAAAAGAATCCTCTATGTTTTCAAATGCCAAAATCGGTTCTCCGGCAGTTACTCTCCCCACAACGGGGATGTTTACCATTTCTTTGGCGTTTGGAGGCAAATTATCGGACAGCCTTCCCATTATTTCTATAGCTCTTGGCAGGGTCGGGTCTCGTCGGATATACCCTTTTTTTTCTAGTTTGGATAAGTGGCCATGTACGGTTGAAGTGCTTTTTAAGCCCACTGCCAGGCATATTTCCCTAACGGAAGGCGGGTATCCCTTCTTGTTGACTTCAGCTACGATGTATTCCAGTATTTCATTTTGCTTTTGACTTAAATCTTCATACATGATATCTCCTCCGTTTCCATATTTATTATAGCACAGGAAAAGACCTAGTACAAACAAATGTTCGAAAAAAGTTGACAGAGAACAAGCGTTCTGTTATATTAAAAATAGAACAAACGTTCTAGGAGGCGAATAAAATGAGCATTGCAGGTAAAAGGATAAAGGTAGTAGATGAAAAAAGGCTGGCGTTGGCGGTTTCCGTTATCATTTTCTTTATGTTGCTTCTATCAACAGGGCTGGCTCAGATCGTAAAAGGAGATGAAATGCCCGTATATGGAACCTACATAGTCAAAGAAGGAGACACTCTTTGGGCTATTGCAAAGGACTACGGTTCCGATAAAATAGATATTCGAGATATCGTGTACGAAATATCCATACACAACGGAATTTTAGGAAATGATCATATATATCCCAACCAGCGGCTGGAAATACCTTTAAGATGATAAAAAACATCTCCCTATTAAATTTATGCGTGAACTTATTCCATCAGGGTAAATATATAGTAGATTAAATTTAGGGAGGTATAATACATGAAGAAAATATTAATACCTGTGGATGGATCGGAGTATTCTGAAAAGGCGATGAAAAGTGGAAAAGAACTGGCCGAGGCTTTTGGCAGCGTTGTGGTTCTAGTCCATGTTAAAGACGTGAGGTTTCCACTGTATCCATATGAGCCGGGAAATGTAGTTGATATGGGCTCGACTCTTCAACAGCTGGTTGATGCTGCAGGAACACACTCCCAAAATATACTAGATAAGTCAAAAGCGTTTTTTGCTGATATGACTGACAAGGTTGAAACCATAGAGCTGGAGGGAGACCCCGCCAATAGACTTATTAAATTTGTAAACGAAAATGATGATATCGATCTTATAATTATGGGTTCGGTGGGCATAAGCGGAGGGATCCAGAGCTTTATTTTAGGAAGCGTGACAAATAAAGTTCTGCACCACATAAAAAAACCGGTTTTAGTGGTCAGGTAATTTAATGCATTTAAAAAAGGTCGACGCTGAGCGTCGGCCTTTTTATAGATACAGGGATGATTTTTCATTTAGGTACTCTCTGACTTCTGCCGTATTTCCCTCAAAAACTATGTTTTCTCGCTTGTTGTCGATTTGATATTTATACATTGGATCGTAATACTCTTTCAATAGTATACCAGCCCATACCATGTGCAGGGTAAGATCTCCAGTGTTTTTCTGCGACAGTAAAGCATCTTCGAATGCTTTGGATGCCCTAGCGTAGCATTCGCCTCCAAGGCGTTTCTTTATTTTAGCCAAACTGTTGGAAATGACAGATGCCCATTTATCAAGACCGCAACCTTCCATAGAGGCTTTTTCGTATTCTAATTGAGATTTAATCACGTATTCATCGAAAATATTTTCAAGCCTTATATCAAAGTCAACATGGACAAGAACCAGTTCTCCCAATTTAAAGTATGCATGAAGCTCTTTAGGTATATAGCTTCTGCCTATATTGCGTCCTTCATCTTCCAGAAGCATGTATTTATAGGCTTTTGAGCTGTGCTGGATCACTCTGTAGGCAAGATTGTTTTCAAAATTAATTTGAGTGGGCTGGGTGTTGACTTGGTTGCCAAAGGATGAGCCTCGGTGGTTTGCCAGACCTTCCAAGTCCACAGTGGCGTCAAACTCCAAAAGAAGGTCTGTCTTTCCCGAACCTGTATATCCGGTTAATACCAAGGGTGAAGATGATATGTTGTCTGGTGCTAAGGCATCTATCAGAAAGTTTCTAAAGGCTTTGTAGCCTCCATCCAGTCGCAATGTTGGCTGGCCCGTGGCCTCATAAATCCACTTTTGGCTGATTCGCGACCTTTGCCCGCCCCTGAAGCAGTAGATTAGAGCTTGTGGATGCTTTGCTAAAAAATCAGTCCAATCCTTAATCCTTTGGTCTTTTAATGAACCTGAAATCAGCTTATTTCCTAGATTGACTGCTTCTTCGTTACCCTTCTCCTTGTAACATATGCCGACTAAACGTCTTTCCTCATCATTCATAATTGGGAGATTTACACTGTTTAAAAATGCCCCTTTTTCGTATTCAATTGGGGCTCTCACGTCGATTAGCGGTAGTTCGGTCAACACTATTTTTTTGAAGTCTGCAGTTGCATCGAACATAAGCTACACTACCTTTACGAAATGATTGGATTTAGGCACGGTTATACCTATTGAGTCTAGATGCAGACCTGCGTTTTTAGTAACATTCAAAAACTCCTCCACGGAATCTTTTTCTACTGCCACCAGTAGTCCGCCGGAAGTCTGTGGGTCACACAGTATATTCATTTGATCTTCAGTCAAGGGTGAGATCTTATGTCCATAACTAGCGAAATTATTACGTGTACCTCCGGGGGTACATCCCATTGAGAGGTATTTCAAAGTGTTATCAAGCAATGAAACCTTTTCGAAGTCGACAACAGCTGATATATCGCTGCCCTCGCAGATTTCAGTCAGATGTCCTAACAGTCCGAAACCGGTGACATCAGTCAAAGCTTTTACGCCTTTGATTTTAGCGATATCTTCACCAATCGAGTTAAGTGTGCACATGGCGTCTATAGCTTGACTTAAATCTTTGGCCGCTATTTTTTTTCTCTTTTGGGCGGTTGTGAGTATTCCAATGCCAAGGGGCTTTGTTAGAAACAGCTCGCAGCCTTCAGTTGCTGAGTTGTTTTTCTTAAGGTTTATGTTCTCTACAAGCCCTGTCACGGCAAGACCGAATATTGGTTCAGGAGAATCGATGCTGTGACCTCCTGCCAAAGGTATGCCTGCATTTTCACAGACGCTTTTACCCCCCGCTATGACTTGCCTGGCCACATCCACAGGTAGTTTCTTAATAGGCCATCCAAATATAGAAATGGCCATTAACGGTTTTCCGCCCATTGCGTATATGTCGCTTATGGCATTTGTGGCGGCTATTTTTCCAAAAGTATATGGATCGTCAACGATTGGCATGAAAAAATCCGTTGTGCTCAACACGGATGTACCGTTGCCTAAGTCGAATGCGGCAGCGTCGTCCTTTGAACTGTTTCCTACAAGCAGTTTGGGGAATTCCAAGGATGATTTTGATCCTTCCAATATCGATTCCAATATTTCGGGTGATATCTTGCACCCACATCCAGCTCCGTGGCTGTATTCGGTTAATTTTATATCGTCCATTTTGCACCTCTGATTTGAATTTATATAGTAACCATTATAACATAACGAAATAGAATCTAGTCAATTGACGAATCAAAAGAATAATAATAAAATGGAGTAACAAACAATTCAGGCAAAAGGACTTTAAAAAAGAAATGAGGTTATTAAAAATGCCGAGACTATTGGATAAGAAAAGAATCGATAAAATAGTGATGGAAGCAATAGTAAGCTACAAGGAAGAGACATCGATACTTCCTCATGTGCAGTGCCCAATGCCAGACAGGGATGTCATAATAAATTTGGCTGGCCAATTAAGGCAAATGATTTTTCCTGGGTATTTTAACAGACATGCTTGCAGAGGCGAGATAATGAAGTACCATACAGGCGAGCTGGTTGTAAATGTTCACGAGATACTCACGGAACAACTCGTGTTTGCCTTGAGCTTGCAGGAATTTTCCAAAAGCAAGGGGGAAAATATCTGCAAGAGAGATGTCATACAAAAAAAAGCTTCAGAAATTAGCTATGTTTTTCTGGAGAAGTTACCAAAAATCAGAGAATTTTTGGCCACTGACGTTGAGGCGGCGTTTCAGGGTGATCCTGCAGCTACAGGCAAGGAAGAAATCATATTTTCATACCCGGGAATATTTGCTGTTAGCATACACAGGCTGGCTCATGAGCTATACTTGTTGGAGGCTCCGCTGGTACCAAGGATATTAAGCGAGTACGCTCACAATTTAACGGGGATAGACATACACCCAGGAGCGACCATTGGCAGGTATTTTTTCATAGATCACGGAACAGGCGTCGTTATAGGAGAAACCACCCATATAGGCGATAATGTAAAGATATATCAGGGAGTGACTTTGGGAGCACTTTCCACTAGAGGCGGTCAGAGTTTAAGAGGCGTTAAGAGGCATCCTACTTTACAGGACAATGTTACGGTCTATTCAGGATCGTCCATACTGGGAGGGGAGACGGTAATAGGTGCTGACGCGGTTATAGGAAGTAACGCATTTATAACAAAATCAGTTCCACCCGGAACCAAGGTTAGCATAAAAAACCCAGAGCTAGTATTTAAAGACGGCACAGCCAAAGAGCTAAAAGTAGACTACGGAATAGATGGCAAATAGTGGAATTGAATCGAAACAAGTCGCTAAAAACTCAAGGAGCTGAAAGCTATGGAAGAGATGAAAGAAGTTGCACAAATTTTAAAAGTCTTGTCAAACGAGAACAGGCTAATGATCGTTTGTTATTTGATTCAAAGTCCCATGACGGTCAGTCAATTGCATGAAAAACTGAGAAATATGACTCAATCCGCTCTGTCTCAGCATCTTTCCATATTAAAGGCTCATAAGATTTTGCAATCTGAAAAGAATGGACTAAGCATTACATATGATATATATGACGAGCGAATTAAAACTGTGATTGAAGTATTGAAAAAAAATTATTGTTCTTTTTAAAGGGTGTTGACAATCAGCAGAAATCCCTGTAGTATTAGTATATAAGAAAATACTTATATACTAATATAAACAAGGGGGCTTTTAAATGTTTGCATTCTTAAAGAAAAATAATTTTAAAACCGTAAATGTAAATGATTTGGTGGATATAAAGGAAAATCTGAACTTAATAGATATAAGGGAACCTTACGAATACCACAGAGGTCATCTGCCTGGGGCAAAGAACATACCCATGGGTCTTTTGGTATCGAATCCTTCAAAGTACATCTCGCAAGACGATACGTACCACATCATATGCCAGTCTGGTGCCAGGAGCTTAAGTGCCTGCAATGATCTTGAAGTAGCCGGATACAAAGTAATAAACGTAGGTGGTGGAACAGGATCTTATGTGGGAGCTCTGAAAAGATAACTTTAAGAAAATAAGCCGGTCTTATAGCCGGTTTGTTTTTTAGCGATAGTGTATACATTATTTCTCATTAGATTAGCATTGAATCAGTACATTTGACAGGGTATTTGATATAATGGTATTGAGAGAAGTGTTGGCGCATGAATAAAACTTTTATGATACAACGACAATAGAGCTTATTCGAAGCATCTCAAAGGATTTTTAATTCAGAAGAGAGGATTGAGTGGCCATGTTATTGCTTGTATTATCTATGATGGTTTATTTTCTAGCAGTATACCTCCTGTCAGTAAACATTGGATTCGCAGATGATTTTGAAGAAGACGAAAAACAGAGGGAATTTGAAAGTTTAAAAATCATGCTAAATGCCAAAGCGGCAGCCAAGCTGGTCTATTGCAGAAAGTTTAACAAGATTGAGCTTGTGAATTTTTTTGTAACCGACGACATGGTGATTATTTCTACAGATAAGGATTATTACGAAATACCTGGAGATTGCATTCTCAGTGCCGTTACCAGAAGGGATGAGGAAATCGAACCCATAAGCAGAAATTTCTTAGGATACCTCACCAGAAGAACAAAGTCGTTGTTATGGTCAAGGCAGAAAAAATCAGCACAATACTTGGTTATTGGATATAAGAACAAATCAAAAAAATATAAGATTATGACGTTTCACTCGAGCAGTATACCTGATAGCATAATTCAGTGCGTTGATAATCTCATAACCTAGGTCGATTTATCCCGTTATTTGGGATTGAATTGACTTTTTCTTTATGTTTATGATAGCATTTTTTCAGAAAATAAGATTGAGGCGTGCTTTACACAAATAGGCAAAAGCAGGCTGGAGACAGTGAGCCAGGCGATTGGTGCAAATCCAGTTGCTTTATTATTGTATGAGAAAACCATACGCACAGCGTATGGTTTTCTCATACAATAATAAAGCCGGGCGGATGCCCGGCTTTATTTAGAAATCAAAGAAGTATGCTGTGCTCAGTGCCACCATTACCCCTGAAACCAGGAGGTACACACCTATTAGCGAAACTATGATGGATATCATTCCGAAGGCGGAATAAAACATCCCGATGCCAAATCCCAAGTGGACAACACCAAAAATGACGGTGGGTTTGTAATTTAAACCTGCCTGCCTTCTGGAACTCGCAACAGAAAACCTGTCGAATGCCTGCAATATGGCAAAGATACCTATCACGACGCCCAATGCGCTTATAGTAAACTCAGTATTGATTATTATGAATATTCCTGAAAGAACAAGAAGTATTCCAACAGCCATATGCAATACTCGGTAATTAAGCTCATTCCACCTCAGTAGAGAACTTACAGCCTTGAAAAGCCCGAAAGCTGCTAGCAAAAGACCGGTTAGCACAGCCAAAAATTTAATCACGCTGCTGGGAAACATCAAGAAGACCGCGCCGGCTATTATCAGTGAAATTCCAAAAAAGATTCCAAAAGATTTGATTTTCTCGAATCCGTTCATTTTATCACTTCCCTCATATCATACGTCTAATACGCTTCTACCTATAATATACCCAAAGTAAAAAAATTAAAGCCGGTTAAAAAAGCGTAACGCTTAATATCAATATATGAAGTTTTAATATGGCAACTTAAGATTGATCAGTCGCTAAACATGATAATTAAGAGAAATCTGATTAAATTAAGTAATCTTGTAAAGTCCAACAAGAATATCCTGAGAGTAGTTGCCAAAGTCACGACCAAATATCATGATGCCTCCTGTTCTTTGGCCACCATTTGGGCGTGTTCTTTCCAAGATCGAGTAAGAAAACATCGGGGAAAATGAAACAACAACTTAATCAATAATTTCATTACTTAAGAAAAAATTAAAAAAATCAAAGTTTTTTGATAAAAGTTTGATTTTAGTGTTTAAATTTCTTTTTTGTTGTGTTAAACTAGCACGTGTAACGAAATTGTAACAACTGTATGACACTTGTAACAGGTGTCGAAAACTTGGAGGTGTAAACTTGACCGGGCAAGATGAAAACAATCAGATAGAAAAAGCAACAGCATTAATTAAAGCTGCTTGGAGCAAAATAAAAAAGAAAACTAAAAAAATGACCGAAAAATTATATAGAACATCAACGAGCTTAGGTCCGATTTTTGAGGCTGGAAGCATCAAAGCTATTAGAAACTCATTAAGAGAAAGAGCGGCAGCTTGTATTTTTTCAGCAAAACAAAACGGAAAAAAACTGGCCATTGGTGTATCCGTTCTTACGCTATTTGTTACCGGAACGGGATATTATAACGCAGTACAGGGTTATACGGTAATATTCAACGGTGAAGAAATTGGCATGGTAAAAAACATGGAAGATTTCACTGAAGGTGTAGAGATAGTCAAACAAGAACTCTCAAGCCTTTATCAAACAGATATAGTTTTTAAAAGCGATGTAAGCTTTGAAAGAGCGACTATCGACAAGGAAGCGCTTTTAAGCACTCCCCAAGAATCTGCTGCAGCGGTATATGCTACAGATATAAGCCTTTCCTCAGAGGGAGCTGTCATAGTGATTGAGGGAGAAGAAGTAGTTACTCTTTCATCTATGGAGGAAGCCAAAGAGACTATTGAAAAAGTTGTATCAAGCTACGTAAACTTAGGTGAAGGCGAAGAGCTGATTGATGAACCTGAGATTCAGCAGGATTACGAAATCATTGAAAAGCTGGTAGCTTACAATGAAATAACCAGTATTGAAGATGCAGTCAAGTATATAACCCAGGGAACTGACGAAATATACGAATACAAAGTCAAATCAGGGGATACTTCCTGGGATATAGCAGTAAACAGGGGTATAAACATAGCGGAACTGGAGAATGCAAATCCAGACAAGGATATAACGTCTCTTCGCGAGGGTGATGTTTTAAAGCTAACAGAAGAAAAACCGTATATGGACATATCTTTTTCAAAGCAGGAAGTGTATACTCAAAGGATAGCATTTGACACAACATATAAAAATGACTCTTCAATCTACGTAGGCAAGACAAAGGAAATGACGGCAGGAGTCAACGGAGTTAAAGAAATAACCGCTACGGTTCTATATCAAAACGGAGTTGAGGTTTCAAGGGAAATCGTCAATGAAAGCGTAATAAAAGAACCAATAGAAAGAGTTGTGGCAAAAGGTACTAAACCCCTTCCCCCATCACAAGGTACAGGCAGGTTCAGGATGCCTACATCAGGCAGGGTATCTGTCATAAACAAAGCAGGAAGCCACGCTGGAGGACGAGCAGTCGATATTGCAAACAGCAGAGGAACTTCTATATACGCATCAGATTCAGGGAGAGTCACCAGGGCATCTTGGTACAGCGCATATGGAAATACGATAATAATTGATCACGGAAATGGCTTCACGACCTTATATGCTCATTTGAGTTCATATGGAGTTAGGGTCGGACAGTCTGTCAGCAGAGGGCAGTATATAGGTGCTATGGGAAGCACTGGTAGAAGCACCGGGAACCATTTGCATTTCGAAATCAGATATAATGGACAGCGTCAGGTTATCACAAGATACTTTCCAAACCTAAGAGTTGGTTCGAGAGTATCACCATAATACGAGACCGATTTTAACAGCACCCGCCACTGGTTCAGATTACTGAAACCGTGGTGGGTTCTTCTTGTAGGTGTTTAAGGAGGGAGTGAAGGCGATGAGTAATTATTATCAGCATTTTCAAAATATAAGATGTGAATATTATCCTTGCCATGTACTCGAAAAAGACAAGATTTTCAATTGCCTGTTTTGCTATTGTCCCTTGTATGCTCTTGGAGACAAATGTGGAGGATTCTTCACATATACCGACAAGGGAATAAAAAATTGCACTGATTGCTCAACACCTCATGATCAGGACAATTACGATCAAATCATAAACAAGCTGGAGGAAATAATAGAAATGGTCAAAAATGAGAAGGCCGGACAGGGAAGTGATTGAATGGATATTAAGCTTTTAGCTGTGGATATGGACGGCACGCTTCTAAAAAGCAAGCACGAAATTGACCCGCTGGTTGAGAGACGGATCAGAGAATCCATAGAAAAGGGAGTTCGAGTGGTTTTGGCTACAGGGAGGGTATTTCCTTCTGCGAAGTATTATGCAAAAATGCTGAATACGAAAAGCGCAATAATAAGCTGCAACGGCGCATATACTAAAGAGTATCATTCTGGGGTGGTAATAGACAGAAAGCCAATAGATAAAGATTCTTTTAAAGAAGTGCTGGATTCTTTAAACGGTTTTAAAGTAAGCTACCAAATGTTTGGGAATAACACATATTATGCTTTGGAGTACAATGAAACCAGCAGGAAATACCTGGATTGGAACAAGATTCAAAAGGAAGAGGATAAAATTGATATTAGGATAATCGATGACCCATATGAACTTTTGGAAAATGACGTTGAGGTTTACAAGATTCTTCTCAACCACAAAAACATCGATGATAGCCTTTTTGAGGTTATTAGATCTAAAATCGATTCAATAGATGACATATATACAGTCAGATCTATGCCGGATTCAATTGATATAATAAATGACAAGGTAAACAAAGGCGAGGGACTTATAAGAGTATGTGAGCATTATGGAATACAGCTAGATGAAGTGATGGCTATAGGGGATCATGAAAATGACCTAGAAATGATAAAAATTGCAGGAATAGGAGTTGCCATGGGCAATGCTGCCGAGGATGTCAAAAAAGCGGCAAACTATACCACTCTGTCAAATATCCACAATGGAGTGGCTGCGGCAATAGAGCGTTTTGTTCTATAATTAACGACGGGAGTGAAATTAATGGATTATAATAAGAAGGCATTGGAAATTCACGAAGAACACAAGGGGAAAATAAGTGTGGTCAGCAAGGTTCCTGTAAAGAATCAAGAAGATTTATCGGTAGCATATACCCCTGGAGTCGCTGCGCCATGTTTGGAAATATACGATGACAAGGAAAAGGCTTATAACTACACATCTAAGGGAAACCTTGTTGCCGTGGTAAGCGACGGGTCTGCAGTTTTGGGACTTGGAAACATCGGAGGTCTTGCATCAATGCCTGTAATGGAAGGTAAAGCGATACTCTTTAAGGAATTTGCTGGAGTGGATGCTTTTCCTATATGTCTTGATACTCAGGATGTTGACGAAATCGTACAAACTGTATCGAATATAGCTCCCACTTTTGGAGGAATCAATCTTGAAGACATTTCGGCACCCAGATGTTTTGAAGTTGAGGAAAGGTTGATACAGGAACTTGATATACCTGTTTTTCACGATGATCAACACGGGACAGCGATAGTTACTCTTGCGGCCATGATAAACGCGCTGAGAATCTGTGGAAAAACCGAAAAAGAGACTAAAGTAGTCATAAACGGAGCCGGGTCGGCAGGAGTAGCAATCGCCAAGCTTATATACGCATACGGCTTTGAGAAAATTGTTTTGTGTGACAGCAAGGGAATCATATCCTCTGCCAGGGAGAATCTGGACCAGTATAAAAAAGATATCTTAAGCATTACCAACAAAGATAATGTAGAGGGAAGCTTGTCAGTTGCTTTGAAGGGAGCAGATATCTTCATAGGAGTCTCTGCCGCAGGAGCATTGAAAGAGAAGGATGTCAGGAACATGAACCCGGATCCGGTGATATTTGCTATGGCCAATCCAGTTCCTGAAATTATGCCGGATGAAGCTTATGAAGCAGGGGCCCTGATTGTAGGAACAGGGCGAAGCGATTTTGACAACCAGATTAACAACGTACTGGCTTTTCCTGGGATATTCAAGGGAGCCTTGGAAGTCAGGGCAAGGTATATAAATTTGGAAATGAAGATGGCTGCTGCAAGAGCTATAGCAGATGCAATTCCAACTTCTGAGCTTAGAACGGACTACATCATTCCCAAGGTATTTGAGAAAAAGGTAGTTGATGCAGTAAGTGAAGCTGTTAAAAATGCTGCTGTGGAATCTGGAGTCGCAAAATAAAAAGAATTGATGCCTCTTTGTAGTTGTTGATAAGAGGCATCAACTCTTTTATTCATTGTCCCGCAGTTTTTTTACTTTCTGTTCAAACTCCTCATCTGTGAGTTCACCCTTGATGTAGCTTTCCTTCAAAAGGTTAACAAAATAATCAGTGTCTTTTTTCACAGAAGCATTTTTGTTTGAAACACCGATTGATTTGCTGTTTTTAAGCAATAGGTAAACAGCTGCTGCCGCCAAGACGACAAAAAATATCATCATTAAAATCCCTCCAAATGGAAACCTTCCGCCGAAGGCTCCTGAACACCAGGAACTGAATCCGTCAAAGCCTCTGCCGGAAAAATATCTGCTCATCATGATTTTCATCCTCCTTCTTGTATTATGATTATAACATCTAAATGTGTCGTTTGTGTGTCATTGAATGAAATAAAACAAGAAACACTATCAAATAATAAAAAATGATTTGCAAGCAAAATCTTAACAATATATTAAAATCCCTGCAAAAGGTTGAAAAAAATAAAAAATTCTTATAAAATGAAGGCTACTGATATGAAAAGAAGGTGTTCAACTTGAATTGGCTGCAAAAATTAGAACGTAAAATAAGCAGGTTTGCGATACACAATCTCATGTACTATATCGTTGCTCTAACTGGGCTGGTATTCATACTCTCGATGTTCTTCGGGTCTGAATTTATAAGCAGGCTCTATTTCTTCCCAGCTGCAATTATGCGGGGTGAAATCTGGAGGGTAATAACCTTTGTGTTCATCCCGCCATCATTTTCTCCCATTTGGATAATATTTGCACTTTATTTTTATTATATGATAGGAAAGACCTTGGAGCAGCAGTGGGGGACTGCGAGATTTAATCTCTACTACTTATTTGGAGTAGCAGGTACAGTGGTGGCATCACTGATTGCAGGGACTGTAGGCATGCCCACTTACTTGAATTTGTCTTTGTTTTTAGCCTTTGCCCATCTTTTTCCGGATTTTCAGGTTTTGTTGTTTTTGATAATACCAGTAAAGATGAAGTATTTAGCCTATCTGAACTGGTTCTTCTTCGGAATGACAATACTGACGGGATCCATGTCTGAAAGGGTTGCGGCAATTGTGGCTCTTGCGAACTTCTTTATATTTTTCTATGGGGATTTCACTAGAGGCATCAAAAGGAGAACTTCAACAAACGATACCAGAACCGACTTTCACAGACAGGTCAGAGAGTTTAAAAGAAGAAAGTAAACAGGTGAAAAAATGGGAATAAGGCAAGGAATCAAAAGCGCATTTCCTGTATGTATCGGTTATCTGCCTCTGGCAATAGCCTACGGAGTTCTAGGCAGGGCTGCGGGGCTGTCAGGGGCTTTGATCGTGATGATGTCGATTTTGGTTTATGCAGGGGCAGCGCAGTTTTTAAGCATCAATATGTTTGCAACAGGAGTGATGCCCCTTGAGATAATACTTACCACCTTTATAATAAACAGTCGACATTTAATTATGAGCGCATCTCTTTCAAGAAGACTGGAACATGGAATAGACACGTTAAAGCGGATGGTAATCTCCTTTGGGATAACAGATGAATCATTTTCAGTCAGCTCGCTAGATGATAATTACGTTAAGCTTCCGGCAGGATATCTTGCTGCAGTAGGTCTTACCCCCTATATCTTTTGGATAGCAGGATCAATCTTAGGGATAGTTTTTTCAAGCTTTCTTCCAGAAGCTATCGAAGCATCAATGGGAGTTGCGCTTTATGCCATGTTCATAGCCCTTTTAGTGCCGGGGATTTCAGACTCTAAGGGTCTTAGCGTACTGGTTTTTTCAACGGCAGTCGTGCATAGCGTAATTGTATCCATAATGACGCCAAGTGGAAAGCCCAGCGGATGGAGCCTTGTTGCTTCGTCTCTTGTTTGTGCATTTGCAGGCACTTTTTTGATTGAGGAGAAAAAAGATGTTGAAAAGTGAATTGATTACAGTTGCTGGAATGGCCCTGGTTACCTACATACCGAGGATGTTGCCCATGGTATTTATGAAGGAACTTGACCTGCCTGAAAAATTGGACAAGTTTCTTTCCCTTATACCATATACCATGCTGGGCGCTTTGATATTTCCGGGAGTATTCGGTTCTACAGACAGCATATATGCTTCTATAGGGGCCGTGTTTGCATGTGGATTGGCAGCGTACAGAAAGTTGAACCCTACATATGTGGTATTGATAGGAATTGGGACGGTTTTTATCATTAGAGGGATACAGGGAATTTAAGGCTGAAAACGGCCCTGATTTTTTTTGTTGAAATTAAAAGGAATTGGGTATCTTATAGTGAATAAAACTATTAGCCGTATTGGAGAGGAATGCCATGATTATACGAGAGAATTGGGAAAGAGTAGAAAATAATATACTTTCACCTTACGCAGTCTTGAGCAGAAAATCAAAGGGAAGAAAGATTTACGAAGAACCTTGCGACATAAGGACTGATTTTCAAAGAGACAGGGATAGGATTGTACATTCAAAAGCATTCAGGAGGCTTAAGCATAAAACACAGGTGTTCATATCCCCTGAGGGAGATCATTACAGAACGAGATTGACCCATACCCTTGAGGTAGCGCAGATAGCCAGAACTTTGGCTAGGGCTCTTAAGCTTAATGAAGATTTAACAGAGGCAATCGCGCTAGGTCACGACTTGGGGCACACTCCTTTCGGGCATACCGGCGAAAAGGTTTTGGATCAGATATGTTCATTCGGATTCAAGCACAGACAGCAGAGCCTGAGAGTTGTAGATGAGCTGGAAAGCGGCAAGGGGCTTAATTTGACATGGGAAGTTAGAGATGGTATACTAAATCATTCGGGAAGTAAATCGCCTGAAACTTTGGAAGGGCAAATCGTACATTTTTCAGATCGTATTGCATATATAAACCACGATATAGAAGATGCTCAAAGAGCCGGAATAATGACAGAAAGTCAATTGCCTGCAGAATGCGTTAGAGTATTGGGCAAAGGCAAACGACAACGAATTGATAGGATGATTCACGATATTATTCAAAATAGCTGGGGGAAAGATTACGTAATTATGAGCGAAGAGGTTAAAAATGCTACGCATCAATTGCGTAATTTCCTTTTTGATACAGTCTATATAGGCTCAAAAGCCAAGACTGAAGAAGATAAAACAGGGAATATAATACTTTCTTTGTTTAATTACTTCACTAATCACCCAGAGGACATGTCAAATGAATGCAGAGAAAATCTTAAAAATGAAAAAATTGAAAGAGTAGTAACTGACTACATAGCGGGGATGACTGACAGGTATGCGGTAAACCGCTACAGTGCTTTGTTTATACCTTCACCATGGAGGGTATATTAAACTTATGAAAACAAGGCAAGTAGCAAGATTCAGCAATAAAACAGATAAAATCAGGTGGTCAAATGGGCAGAGGTTATACTGAAGAACAAATTCAGCAGGTGGTTGAGGCCAATAACATCATAGATGTGATTTCCCAATATGTCACTTTAAAAAAATCTGGAAGCCAACATATGGGCAGGTGCCCGTTTCACAACGAAAAAACCCCTTCATTCAGCGTTTCTGCTGAAAAACAGCTCTATCACTGCTTCGGATGCGGTGCCGGTGGGAATTTAATAACTTTTGTTATGGATATGGAGAACTTAAGCTTTATCGATACCATAAAACACTTAGCCCAAAGAGCAAATGTTTATTTGCCGGATCCGTCAGCTGAAAACGATGCTGAAAGCATAAAAAGGGAGAGACAATACAAGCTGCACAAAGATGCCGCCTTGTATTTTCATAAAATGCTTATAAAAAATTTGCCCGCTCAAAGGTATCTCTTTTCTAGGGGGATACAAGAGGAAACCATCAAGGGCTTTGCCCTTGGTTACTCCACAGCAGAATTTGACGGTTTGTACAAGTTTCTGGTTGACAAGGGATATGCCCCACAGGAAATGATAGAATCGGGACTTGTATTAAAAAGCAACAGAAACAACGGATATTATGACAGGTTTAGAAGCAGAATCATGTTCCCGATAGTTACCGTAACCGGACGGGTGATAGGCTTTGGCGGCAGATTGACTGAAAAAAGCGACAAGTATCCCAAATATTTAAACTCTCCAGAAAACACAATATTTACAAAAGGGAGCCATCTTTACGGACTTAATATCGCCAAGAACAATATCGAAGGCGGAAAAATAATAGCAGTTGAGGGATACATGGACGTTATCAGCCTGCATCAGGCAGGGGTGAAAAATGTAGTAGCTTCATTAGGTACGGCATTGACAAAAGGACAGGGAAGACTGATAAAAAGGTATGTGGACGAGGTCGTATTGTGCTATGACGGAGATGAAGCCGGACAAAGAGCTATGGTAAGGGGCATACAGGTGCTGGAAGGACTAGATCTGACGATTAAGGTACTGAGATTGCCCTTGGGAGAAGACCCGGATGATTTCATCAAAAAGGAAGGCCTGGAGGCTTTTAAAGAAGCTTTGGACAAGGCTGTGACAACAGTTGAATACAGGTTGGATAAGCTTGCTGAAAACTATGATTTAAATAAGACAGATCAAAAAATCAGATTTATAAAGGAAGCATCTAATATATTTAAAAATATGACAGACGAAATCGAAAGGGAGCTGCACCTGAAAAAATTTGCTGTCAAAATGGGTGTGGAGCCGGGAGCCATCGTAAGGGAAATGAAAAACAAGCCTGAGCCAAAAAGACACTCAGATTATAAAGAAAAGCCTAAGGATATTAAGAAAATAAAGAAAAATTCAGGAATAAAAGCCCAGGAAAAACTTTTGAGCATTTTATACAGCGACTTTAAAAAAGCTCAAAAAATCATCAGCAACATAGATTCCGGTTCCTTTAGACCTGATCTGCTGAAAAAAACGGCGGAGTTTGCTTATGAATCAGTCCGAAATGGAAAAGTGCCCGATGCGGCTAGGTTGATTTCAAAGCTTGAAGACGATAGACAGATAAAATATCTATCCTCATTGCTGATGACGGCAGGAGATGCTGGGGAGAATTTGGATGATACGATTATAAACTGTATCAGTACGGTTAAAGTGTTCAATATTAAAGAAGAAATTAGCAGGCTGCAGGAACAGATGAATGATTTTAGTCTAAATGAGGAAGAGTTGAATGAAATATATTGCAAAATCGTGGATAAAAAAAGAGAGATTGAAAACTTACAACACAAGGGAAGGGAGGAATTTTAATGGATATTAGAGAAAATTCAAAGGTTAACGAGCTAAGGGTCAAAGGGAAGAAAAACGGAACTTTGACAGGCGAAGAAATTGAAAGCTCTCTTTCCGAAATAGATTTATTGCCGGATCAAATAGAGGACATTTACGCTATGTTCGAAGAGGACGGTATCGAGATATTTGCTCAGGACATGTCTGGAGCTGAAGAGGAAGTAGAGTCACTTGTCAAAGAAGACATCGAAGTAAGTCTTCCTGATGGCATAAGCATCAATGATCCTGTAAGGATGTACTTGAAGGAAATAGGCAAAGTTCCGCTGTTAAGCGGAGATGAAGAGGTTTTGCTGGCTCAACAGATGGAAGCGGGAGATGAGCTTGCCAAGCAAAAACTTGCCGAAGCAAACTTAAGGCTCGTAGTAAGCATCGCGAAAAGGTACGTTGGCAGGGGAATGTCTTTTTTAGATCTTATCCAAGAAGGAAATCTAGGATTGATAAAAGCTGTGGAAAAGTTTGATTACAGCAAGGGTTATAAATTCAGTACATATGCTACTTGGTGGATTAGACAAGCCATTACAAGAGCGATTGCAGATCAAGCCAGAACCATCAGAATACCTGTTCACATGGTGGAAACAATAAATAAGCTGATAAGGGTATCTAGACAACTCTTGCAAGAACTTGGCAGAGAGCCATCACCAGCTGAAATAGGGGCTGAAATGGGTTTTTCCGAAGAGAAAGTAAGGGAGATATTAAAAATAGCACAAGATCCGGTTTCATTGGAAACTCCAATTGGAGAGGAAGAGGACAGCCATTTAGGGGACTTCATTCCTGATGACGATGCACCTGCTCCGGCAGAGGCGGCTTCATATGCCCTCTTAAAAGAGCAGCTTATGGAGGTGCTTTGTACTCTAACTGACAGAGAAGAAAAAGTCCTAAGGCTGAGGTTCGGACTTGATGACGGCAGGGCGAGGACTTTAGAGGAAGTCGGAAAAGAGTTCAATGTCACTAGGGAAAGAATCAGGCAGATAGAAGCGAAAGCTCTGAGAAAGTTAAGGCATCCAAGCAGAAGCAAAAAGCTTAAGGATTACTTGGATTAAGGCAGAATCGGCAATCAGCGGTGGTTTTATAAATCACCGTTTTTTTATTAAATATTATTGACAAAGCAAAAAAAATCATTATAATTAGTAAATGTGATTAAAAATATAGTCATTCCTCAGTAGCTCAATGGTGGAGCAACCGGCTGTTAACCGGTAGGTTGTTGGTTCGAGTCCAACCTGGGGAGCCATTTGACTTAAGCACTTAAAGGTGTAAAAATAGATATAACGCTGTCTGGTAACTAGTTTACTGACAGCGTTTTTTTATATGATTTAACGTTCGCGAAAATGGGCTCAGCTCACAGAAAAAATATTTTTCTAAAGCTAAGCCCTAATGACCGATGATGTGACAAACATCGGAGACATAATCTCCGTTGTTTTGTGATATAATGATAGCATAGGGAAAAGGAGAGTTGGATGAAATTAACAAATAGGCTTCAGGCTACAGCTGACTTTATCGAGAAAGGGTCGATTGTAGCGGACATAGGAACAGACCACGGGTATCTTCCGGTTTATCTAATAAAAAACAATATTGCAAAGCATGTCTATGCAAGCGATATAAATAAAGGACCATTAGATGCTGCTGTGAATCAGATACGAATCAATAGAATGGAAGACAGCATCACCCCGATATTGTCTAATGGACTGGAAGGCTTGCAGGGAAAATCCATAGACCAGATAGCAATAGCCGGGATGGGCGGAGTTTTGATAGGAGAAATCATAAAGAATAACTTCGATATCGTAGTGAAAGCCCAAAGCCTTGTCTTACAGCCCATGACCGGTCAGGAAGAGCTGAGGAAGTATTTGCTGGAAAACGGATTCGAGATTTTAGATGAAAATTTAGCTAAAGAGCAAAATAGGATCTATCAAATCATCCTGGCTAGGCATACAGGATTAAAGAACAATTCGTGGAAACCAATCGAGTACCATATCGGAAAAAAACTGATAGAAAAGAAACATCCCCTTCTAATTTTTTTACTTTCAAAGCTCGAAAAAAAGTGGAAAAAAATCTTGGTTGAGTGCAGCAACAACGATTCGCAATCAGCGGTGGGAAAAATCCGTGAAGCGAAACAAATGATAGCAGAAATCGAAGAGGTGAAAAAATGTCTTTAAAATGCTCGGATATTTTAAATATAATAGACGGGTTCGCCCCTTTTGACTTGGCTGAAAAATGGGATAATGTAGGCTTGTTGATTGGAGACAAGAACCAAGAGGTAAATAACATATTGCTATCCCTTGATGTAACGGAGGATGTAGTAGACGAAGCGGTAGAAAAACAAGCTGATTTAATAATAAGCCATCATCCCCTGATTTTTTCGGGAGTGAAAGAAATCAGGTGGGACAAGTACCAGGGAAGGACTATTCAAAAATTGATTAAAAACGATATCTCTGTTATTTGTGCACATACAAACCTTGACATATCCCCTGAGGGTATCAATGTTTACTTGGGGGAATTGCTGGGTCTTTTAAACGTGAAGCCCTTGATGGCAATGGGTAGAGAGAAGCTGTTTAAGTTGGCTGTATTTGTTCCTGCATCTCATTTGGAAGAGGTAAAAAAAAGCTTGTTCTCAGCCGGGGCGGGGCATATTGGGAATTATGAAAACTGTAGCTTTGAAACACAAGGGACAGGTCAGTTTATGCCGATGACAGGTGCGGAGCCTTTTCTTGGAGATATAGATAAGCTGGAGCATGTTGATGAGATGAAATTGGAAGTATTGGTTGAATACAAATTCCTTGACGATGCAGTATCTGCCATATTTAAGGCTCATCCCTATGAAGAGCCAGCCTATGATATTTATCCTTTGGAAAACAAGGGAAAGGCTTTTGGACTGGGAATATTGGGTAGCCTTAAAAACCCAATGGATTTGGAGAAATTTATAAAAATGATAAAGAAGACATTGAACTTGGATATAGTGAGATTGTCTGGAGAAGAAAAAGCGATGGTGAAAAAAATCGCTGTTTGTTCCGGTTCAGGTGCAGATTTGCTCTCGAGAGCAAAAAGCTCTGGAGCGGACCTGTTGATAACAGGGGATGTTAAGTATCATGATGGTCAAAAAGCTCATGAACTAGACATATGCCTGTTAGATGCAGGACATTTTGCTACTGAGATCATAGTCAAGGACTTGCTTTTTAATAAGTTGTTAAAATATATGGGAGGTGGTACAAGTATCAATGTAATTAAATCTGATAGAGATACGGGCTTCTTGCGGGAAATTTAATTCCTGCAGGTTGGAAATACTGGGAAAACTAAATTGATTGAGGAGATTTTATGAAAAATAATATTAAAAAGCTGTTGGAGCTTCAATTGTTGGAAGATGAGATTTCTGTCTTGGAAAAAGATTCAGGAATCAGAGATATAAAAAATCAAATCGACTCACTTAAGCGAAATTATAACAAAATTACTGAAAAGATGCAGGAAATATTTGACCAGTATAAGAAAACGCAGATTCAGCTTGTCAAAGAAAAAGAGGCATTTAGCAGCATTGAAAAACAGATAAAAGAGTGCGAAGATCATCTTTATGAGGGAAGTTTTAAAAAGATGAAAACATTAAATTCTTTGCAGCACGACTTGGAAGTGCAAAAGATAAAGAGAGAAGAGTGTGCAAAAGAGATATCACGCCTTCAAAATCAAATTAAAATCGATAAGCTCAACTTAAAAAATCTTAAAGATAAATCTACGGAAATCAAAGATGACATTCAAAAATTAAATAAGGAACTGCTGGTTAAGGAGGATATGACAAAAGACGAGTTAGCCGGCATCAACTTGAAAATTCAGTCAGCCAAAAAGGATATTCCCAAAGATGCTTTAAATGAATATTACTTTAAAAGACAGAAAATTTATCCTGTAATCGTAGAGTGCCATGATGGTATTTGTGGAGGATGCAACATGCAGCTTTCAATTATATTCAACCATACTGTGACCCATGGTGAAGAATCTCAAGGCTTTGTATGTGAAAACTGTGGGAGAATGATTTACATATCTTCGGAGCCGCTATGCAATAAAATGTAAGAAAATACATGAATTAAAGGGTTGAGTTATTCAAATTACTGGATTTTTGAGTGAGATTTTGATAAAATGTACTGAGGTTGATTCTTGGTAAAAGAAGCAATCAATATTTACTGAAAAGGACTGATGTAATGACTTCATATCAGAACTTACTCGAATATATCAATTATTTTATTAATGAGGACGGCAGTGGAATATGCAGCTGGAGCAACGATGCCATAAGCAGAGAAAGTACGGCATTATCTCCATACCCGATATACAACAGAGATTTTTCGGAATTTATTGATGAAGTGTACAGCAGCGGAATACTGGATTTAGATTATATAACTACGTTGAAGAATAAGTCTATCCCTTGTACAGATGAGATGATAGATTTCATAGAGTCTGCTGATATTGCCGTGCTTAGAGCGATTCTGTCTTTCTATATTTGTCAGGAGCAGTTTTGCGAGGGATTATGGATTTTGGCAAGTCAAAACAGGGCATTCTACAGAATATTGGTTAGGTTGGAAAAATTAGAAGATAAAATCTTTCAGGTGAACGATGAAAACAAATCAGATACACGAAATATTTAAAAATAGAAAGAGCGAGATGTTCGATATAAAAAGACATTATGCGGTTTTTGTCCCTTTAGTTGATGTGGATGACAAACCGCATCTTTTATACCAGGTAAGATCCAATACAATGAAAAGGCAGCCGGGTGAAATATCATTTCCCGGTGGAAAGATCGAAAAGTGTGAAAGCATTAAGGAAGCTGCCATTAGAGAGACTTGCGAGGAGTTAGGAGTCGATAGTAAAAAAGTCAAAGTTTTCGGTGAACTAGACTATTTGATAAACACCTTCAATGACATGATTTATCCGGTTCTGGGGACTATCGAAGATTTTAATATTGAAGAGCTAAAGATAAATAAATGCGAGGTCGATAGAGTCTTCACAGTACCCTTGGATTATTTCTTAAATAACAAGCCCGAGGTCTATGATATGAGCTATAGGGCGGATATCAGCGAAGAATTTCCATTCCATAAGATTAAAAACGGAGAGAGCTATCAGCAAAGGACAATGACCTATCCCGTGTATTTTTATGAATACGATAAATTTATCATTTGGGGCCTCACTGCAAAAATAACCAGGAATCTTGTGAAGGAACTCGTGAAATCATGCAAGTAAAATTGGTGAAATTGTTTGGACAAACTGAAACATCGAGTAATCATATCTTCTTTCCATGAATCGCTTTTGGAGCGTTTATCGGTCTTATTTTAATCAAGAGACTGAGTGAGAAGCCTTTTAGAAAAATCATCGTAGCTATGACGGCAATAACTGCAATAAGGCTGTTGATGTAAAAGTAAATTAGACCAAAATAAAAACAATCAGTGCTGTCTTAGGTTTGGATGAGATCAGGCCGATTGTTTTTTAAATTGTCAACTCTCTTCGAACTTAACTTCCTTCCAGAAAGCAATTCTGCCTTTAACCATTTCAGCTCCTTTTTTAGGTTCTGGATAATACCATGCGGTGTTCTTGTATTTTTTCCCATTTATTTGGATGTCATAATAACTTGCCTGCCCTTTCCAATGGCATGTCGTGTGGTAGTCGTTTTGGGACATATAATCCAGCTTGACGTCTTTTGTTGGGAAATAGTAGTTGTTCTCTACGATTATCGTGTCTGAACTTTCAGCTATGATTACTCCGTTTAATAAGGCTTTGACCATTTTCAATACTCCTTTCCTTTAGCTTTTGTAGCTATTATATTAGTACCATTATAAAGTCAGCCTCAAACATGTGATAATAGCGCCATTAGAGACGAGTTGCCGGAATGAGCATTTCTATAAGCTCAATGCTAAATTTTTCTGCTTCTTAGCCGATAATATATAATAAGAGTTGTTATATGAAAAAATATGGGTATATAATTTTAAATGAAAACAGCTTTATAAACGGGGGATGTATTTATTATGAAGGAGAGCAGATATAGATCAATTGCATCAATATCAAATATTGGCGTATGGGAATATCATGTCGAGCGGAATCTTTTGTGGTGCAGCAATGAATATTTTGAGATGCTGGGTTACAGTCCGGATGAATTTGAGATTAAATCAGGTAATTTAAAAAGCACGTGGATTGATCTCCTGCACGAGGAAGATCGGGAGTCCACATCTGAATTTTTTAGAAATTATATAGAATCTTATGAGAAGTTTTTGTACGACACACACTTTAGGATGAAAACAAAATCTGGGCGCTGGGCGTGGATAAGATCAAGAGGGAAACTTTTGAACGAAGAGGGTGAGACGATAGTTGTAGGAACCCATGTTGACGTAACAGAATTGGTGGATTCTAAAAGGCAGATGGAGATTGAGCGACATAAGCTTGAAAATATAATTAAAGGAACAAACGCAGGTACGTGGGAATGGAATGTACAAACTAACGAAACAGTTTTCAATGAAAGGTGGGCAGAAATCATCGGTCATAACCTGTCTGATTTGAAGCCTACTAACATCGAGACATGGAGAAGCTTCGTTCATCCGGAAGACCTGCCACTTGCCGAAAAAGCATTGGAGAAGGCGTTTCAGATGGAAGTGCCTTTCTACCAGATTGAATACAGGATGAGGCACAAGGAAGGCTTTTGGGTATGGATTGATGATAGAGGAAAGGTAGTTTCATGGACTGATGAAGGAAAGCCAATGTGGATGACGGGCGCGCATTTGGATATAACAGATAAAAAAGAAAGAGAAAGAGAGATGCTTTATTCAAACAATTTGATGAAGTACATAATCGAACATAATCGCAGCGATGTGGCTGTGCACGACAAGGATTTGAATTATCTGTATGTAAGCCAAACCTATCTTGAGCGTTATCGTGTAAAAGACAAGAACGTAATTGGAAAACATCACTATGAAGTCTTTCCCGACTTGCCACAGAAATGGAGAGACGTTCATCAAAGAGCATTAAAAGGAGAAGTTCTCTGTGCGGAGGAAGACCCATATTTCAGAGCAGATGGGACCGTGGACTGGACTAGATGGGAGTGCAGGCCCTGGTATGACAACGAAGGGGAAATAGGCGGAATAGTCGTTTATACTGAAATAATAAATGAAAGAAGAGAGATGGAGCAAGCTCTAATCAAGGAAAAGGAACTCTTTAAAACTACATTGTTGTCGGTGGGAGACGGGGTAATTTCAACGGATGAAAAAGGGAATATTCAGGTTATGAATCCTGTTGCTGAAAATCTTACAGGCTGGAGCCAAGCTGAAGCATCTGGAAAACCACTATGCCAAGTTTTAGATATCATCAATGAATTTAGCAGAGAGTCCTGTCTAAATCCGGTGGAAGAGGTTCTTAAAACCGGCAAGGTAATAGAGCTGGCAAATCATACGATTTTGATTTCAAAAGATGGCAGTGAGATTCCCATAGAAGACAGTGCTGCTCCTATTAAAGATTTTAGGGGGAATATAAACGGTGTGGTAATAGTCTTTAGGGATTTTACCGAAAAAAGAGAAAAAATTGATAAGATAGAGTACTTAAGCTATCATGACCACCTTACGGGACTTTACAACAGAAGATATATGGAGGAGGTCATCAAAAAATTTAATGACACAGCTTATTTACCCTTGTCTTTTTTAGTCATAGATGTAAATGGATTGAAGCTTACCAATGATGCTTTCGGTCATGCCATGGGGGATAAGCTGCTTAAGCTTGTAAGCAATGTATTGAAAAAAATATCTAATAATGAAGGAATAGTAGGACGCATGGGAGGAGACGAGTTCTGTATTTTAATGCCCAATACAGATGCAAAAAAAGCAGATAGATTAAAGAATGAAATAATTTCAATGGCTTCACGTTCAAAGCTTGATTCCCTGATAGTTTCTGTATCGGTCGGATATGCAACAAAGAACAAGTTAGAAGAAAAACTTGAAAACATAATGGTCATGGCAGACAATGACATGTATAAAGATAAAATAAAGTTTGGCAAGACTATGAGAAGCAGAACTATTGAAACAGTTCTAAGAAATATAAATTTCAAATACGATCAAGAGCAGATCCACACAGAGAGGGTGTCCCAATATTGCGAAGCAATTGCAAAAGAAATGAATTACGCTACCGATAAGGTAGCTGAGATAAAAACAGCAGGTGTTTTACATGATATTGGAAAGATAATGATTCCTCCTGAACTTTTAAACAAGGTTGGAAGGCTTACTAATGATGAATTCGAAGTGATAAAACGCCATCCTGAAATAGGATATCAGATACTTAAGTCTGTTGATGAATACGCTATGCTCGCAGAAGCGGTACTTTATCATCATGAAAGGTGGGACGGAAAGGGATATCCGGAGGGTTTGAAGGGAGAGGATATTCCCGTCGTTTCAAGAATTGTAGCTGTAGCAGATGCTTTTGAAGCTATGACTGCAAAAAGGGCGTATCAGTCGACTAGAACAGTTGAGGAGGCACTAAGTGAATTGGTTAGGTGCTCGGGGACTCAGTTTGATTCGGCAATAGTTGATTTGTTTGTAAAATTAATGAGCGCGTGAATATGATTCACGCGCAATTGATATGCTATTTAAGATCATCAATTTATTTTTCTGGCATGAATAACAAATCTGGCATCTGAAAAGTCATAGGTGCAGGTGGAAAGTGTTAATATCTGGTCGTTAGCTTCGGGATATATATCTGTTTTGTATTTGGATTTACCTTTGATTTCATCAATAAAAGAAGTGAATTCAGCGTTGTTTTTAAAGCTGGTCTCTATGTAATAAAAATTTGTGTCAGTTACATAAGCAGAGAATATCTCCCATCTCTCATTTCGGCTTAAAAAATCGAATTGAATAATTGGGTTGTCATAAAAAAAACTCTCTTTTTTATATTTTATCAGATCCTTGAACATGCTCCCATCACGCATGTTATGTCCGTAAAGGATCAAGTGTTTTTTTTCGGATCTGTTTCTGAAATCCATAAATATAGTGCCAGCTCTTGATTTTTTTCCATAAAAATCATGGTCTAGATAATGTTCGTTGTCGAATCCGAGCACAACGGGATAATCTACACGGGTATTTTCAATGGATATCCATCCAATGACGTCTTTGTTGATTTCCAGCAGAGATATGAATTTTGATCCTATCTCTACTTTGGGAACTTTAATTGATTTCATCTCCAAAATTTTTTCATCTCGGATATCTTCGATTGTTTGATCATTGTGGCTTCGTGCCATATCTCTTATCTGTTCGTTTTGTTTTTGGTTTAAGCTGCTATCTCTAAGTCCTACAAATATCATAGAAAGTGACAATATAAAAACTGCAATGGATATTAATCTTAATAGTTTCACTTAAAACACCTAGTTTCATATTTGTTTGTAAAATCATATACTATATTATAATTATATCAAAAAAAAATTGTTAAATGTATATTAAATGATTTTAAATATACGTTTAAGGGGTATAGATTAAGTGTGTAAACGACTACAACGCTTGGCATAGAAAAAAATAAGGGGAGGATTCAAAATGAAAAGAAAAGTAATTGCTGTACTGATGATTTTGCTATTGGTAGCTTTTTCATCAACTGCATTTGCGGCAGATGAGACAATTGTCGAGATTGCTGCAGGGAATGAAGATTTTAGCACTTTAGTGGCAGCTCTGCAAAAAGCAGAATTGGTAGATACATTATCAGGTGAAGGACCTTTTACAGTTTTTGCGCCTACTAATGATGCTTTTGCCAAGCTTTTAAATGAGTTGGGTATAGAAGCTGAAGATTTATTAAATCATCCACAGCTTTCTGATGTACTTCTATACCATGTTGTCAGTGGCTCTGTAATGTCAACTGATTTGGAAGAAGGAATGACTCCTGAGACGCTGTTGGGCGAAACAATTGAAGTTTCTTTGACCGACGGAGTGAAAATCAATGACTCAACAGTAACTACAGCAGATGTAGAGGCTACTAACGGCGTAATACACATTATAGATACTGTGTTAGTCCCAGATAGCTTCGTATTGGAAGTTGAAGAAGATGCTGAAGAAGATGCTGAAGAAGAAACAACAGTGCCACAAACCGGAGATATTGGAGCATTGCCGTATCTATTGACAGCGGCTTTGGGAGCTACTGGCATAGTAGCATTTAGGAAAAAGTCTAAAAAATAAATTTAAACAAAAATTTAAGAGTTGATAAATGATGAAAGCCTGCCTCTAAGAGACAGGCTTCTTACTGTCGTACTTTTTCCCCCGTTCAAAAAACCAGACAATTTAAATCCCACCTAAAGTTTTTCTATAAACCATCGCCCGATATTATTCCCGTAAAGGGCGGCATTTCTTTCAAAGAATAAAAAACGCTTTTGTTTTTTAACTTCAATCGTATACATGTCGCCCTGTCCTCCAGACTTTAGAGAGGGGGCCTGGCGAATGTCCAATACTTTTTCTATTTAAAACTTCGAGATTTTCTATGCAAGACTGCGTGACTTATTTCGTGAACGAGTGTTATGCGCTGGATATCCTCAGGCATATCACTTATTCCACAAGATGCGCCACTACAGACGGATGTTTTGGACGACTTGTGTAAAAGGCGGAAGAGGGAAGCCTTGGAAGAGGCGATAGACGAAATAAGGGTAAGGTTTGGTAAACAGTCAATATGCAATGCTTTGATGTTCACCAGGCAATCCTTCCTGGAATGATGAATGAATAGGTCTTGTGGATGAAATATGAAATATTCTTATAAAAAATGATGACAAATATAGCGAGTGGATTTTATGAAAAAAATAAATTAAATAGATTGTGTTTTTAACCGGCTAAAGGTAGAATTAAGTAGCGTTATGGTAGAAAATATTGCTAAAAATCTTAAAGAATGAAATGGCAAATATAATTCTGATGTCTGCGGGGGATTGATTATGAAAGCAAAGAGTATATCTATAAAAACCGTTATAATACTGGTGTTCTTGATTGCTTTATTGATATTGACAGGCGGAAGCCTATATATTGTTTTTGACAATTGGATGAAATCTGCTGAGGATACTACCGCTACATTAGCGGATGAACTTCATAGAGAAATCATCACTGAAGTCAATGAGTATATGCACGTGCCGCGACATATCGTAGAAGTCAATAGAGGCTTGATAGAAAGAAAAATTGTAGAGATTGATAATTCCGCGGAGCGGGATGTTTTTTTCATAAATTCAATGAAGACTCACATCGATGAGGAAGTATACAGCTTCAGTTTTGGAACGAATGCGGGGGAATACTATGGGGCAAGAAAGAATCAATTAAATGAAATCGAGGTAATGATAAACAACTCTGAGACAAACGGAGAATCATGGTACTATTCCATAGATGAACAGCATCGACTGGTTAAAAAAGTAGTCAACGCCGGTAGTTTTGATCCAAGGACTAGAGATTGGTTCAAAGCGGCGATAGATTCTGAAGAAGTGGTATTTTCGCCGGTTTACAAACATTTCGTAATGCATGATTTAACTGTATCTGCGGCGGTGCCTATTTATGATGATTCCGGTGAACTTTACGGTGTTTTGTCTTCCCATATGACATTAAATCGCATCAATGAAAATTTAGAAGAAATCTCTAGAGGTAACAAGGCATTAATTGCAATCGTAGAAAGAGATACAGGTTATGTCATTGCCAATTCTATCGGAACAGATAATTTCATGGAAAATTCTGATGGAATATTTGAGAGAATAACAGTCGAAGATTTAGATGATAAGGCTTTGTCGGGAATTTACAATAACTACATAAATATGGACGAATATGAAAAGTTGGACGTTGAGGGGGATGCCTATCAGTCGAGAATAAGCCCTTATCAGGCTAACGGCATAGACTGGTTAGTCATTAGCACAGTTCCTTTAAGCCTCATCACAAATGATTTGTTTTTAGGGATGCAAAAGGCTTTGGCATATTCCCTGTCAATTTCCACAGCATTGTTTTTAATATTTGTATTTGGTGTTAAAAGGCTTTTAAGCCCTATTGATGAGCTAGTAAGGGTAAATGAAAAATTAATAAAAGGAGACTTGACTGCAAGAGCAGGCCCTTCAAAATACATTGAAGTTGGAAGGCTGGCAGATTCTTTTAATGAAACAGCAGATGAGTTATATCATTTGATATATAACCTAGAGTCTGAAGTCGAGATGCGAACCTATGAGCTGTTTAATGAAAAAGAAAGATTTAGGACTACATTGCTATCAGTAGGAGATGGAGTAATAGCAACCGACAAAAAAGGCCTTGTTACGGTGATGAATCCCATTGCTGAAAATTTGACCGGATGGAGCTTAAGTGAAGCCAAAGGCAAGCATTTTATTGATGTTTTTAAAATAATAAATGAACAAACCAGAGAAATATGCGAAGATCCGGTTCAAAAAGTATTGGATACAGGAGGAATTGTCGAATTGGCAAATCATACTGTCTTAATTGCTAAAAATGGGCGAGAAACACCTATAGAGGACAGCGTTGGACCAATAAAGGCTCAGTCAGGAAAAATCACAGGAGTAGTAATTGTATTCAGGGATTTTAGTGATAAAAAAGAAAAGCTCAAAGAAATAGAATACTTGAGTTTTCACGATCATTTAACAGGGCTCTACAACAGAAGATATATGGAAGATACGATTGCAAGATTGGACCAGGATAGAAACTTGCCTTTAGCGATAATGGTGATAGACGTTAATGGCCTTAAGCTTACCAATGATGCATTTGGTCATAAAATGGGTGATGAGCTATTGGTTCGGGTATCGAACATTTTAAAGGAAAAATGTAGGTCGGTAGATATAGTAGGGCGCATGGGAGGAGATGAGTTTTGTGTATTGCTCCCCAAAACTTCACTAGAAGAAGCGGAACAAGTTAAAAAGAGGATCTTGAACAGAGCATCAAATACAAAGATTGATTCAATAGTAGTGTCATTGGCAGTAGGGTTTGCAGTTAAAGAAAATAAAGGCCAAGATATCAAAGATGTCATGACCATAGCGGATAACAATATGTACAAAGACAAACTGAAGTATGGCAAGGCAATGAGAAATAGAACAATTGAAACAGTCTTAAAAAACATAAACCACAAATATGACCAGGAACAAATTCATACGGAAAGAGTGTCTCAGTACTGCGAAGAGATTGCCAGAGCCATGGGGTTTGAAGAAAATAAGATTCAAGAAATAAAAACTGCAGGTATATTGCATGACATAGGCAAAATCATGGTGCCGTCGGAAATTTTAAATAAACCTTCAAAGCTTACAGATGAAGAATTTGAGATTATAAAAAGACATCCTGAAACAAGCTACCAGATATTAAAGTCGGTAGATGAATATTCGGTTTTCGCCGAGGATGTGCTTTATCATCATGAAAGACCTGACGGGAAAGGTTATCCTGAAGGCTTGATTGGTGATGAGATACCCATTAACTCAAGAATCATTGCCGTAGCAGATGCCTATGAAGCAATGACTGCTAAAAGACCTTATCAAAATCCAAAGTCCAAGGATGAGGCTCTTGAAGAGCTTGTAAGATGCTCGGGGACTCAATTCGATCTTAAAATAGTAGATATATTTGTGAACATCATGAGAAAAGCTTAGCATCACATAGCTTTTAAAAAGCCCTTGCCGAATTAAAACGGCGAGGGCTTCTTTAAAGCTGGATACATTTACATATCGTTATTTATAACGGTGATGTTCTTTTTTGAGAATTCTTTGACTATCTTATTGTCTGCGTTTTCAGTTATTAGGTAAGAAAGGCTGTCTGATGAAGAAATGATATTCTTGCTCACGGTTCCTAATTTATCGCTAGTCGCCAATCCCATAGTATCAGCTGATGATTCAATCATGGCCCGTTTGATTTGAGCCTCTGTAAGAGTGGGCACGCTGATTCCTATTTGAGGATCGATATTATATATGCCCATTACATACATATCCGCTCGTATAGTTTGCAAAAACTGATAGGTGTCTATGCCAAGGCTTACCATGGACTCTTTGTACAAAATGCCGCCTATCATTATTAATTCAATATTGTTATGCTGCTCCAGCGCTACTGCTAATGGAGGGCTGTTTGTAATAATAGTGGCATTGAAATCGAGAGGCAAGTTTTTTGCTAGATGTATATTTGTGGTGCCTCCGTCGATTATTATGACAGAATTTTCTTTTAAGAAGCTAAGAGCGCTTTTAGCCAGCTTGTCTTTGATTTCGCTGGCAATGTTTTGTCGATAGTTAAAAGATGTTACCGGCGGTCCGGCCTTTAAAGCTCCACTATGAACTCTGCGCACCAATCCCTTTTGATCAAGCTCTTTTAGATCCCTGCGTATCGTATCCTCTGACACGTTAAATAGCTGGCTTAAATTACTTGCAATTACCTTGTTTTCTTTTTCTAATAAATTCAATATGTTCTGTTGACGTTCTTCTTTTAACATTGTATCATCCCCTTTGCAAATTCATTATTTAAAGCGCGGATGCTCGCCGCATCGTCGGTCGCGTGCGCTCGCCCATAGAAAATACGATTTTTTATCATGAGATCATGGAAGAACATATTTTCTGTGGGTTGATCCGCTTATCTATCGCGAATATTATACCATAAAACTTAAATAAAAGTAAAAACATGCACATAAACGCAGTTAAAAGCAAATAAAAATGCATGTATGTATTGACATGTGCGTGAAACGGGTTTATAATTAAGAAAAACAAAGCAAAGAAGGTGCAGGTATGAAAGGTGTTAAATTATCTCCGTCGGTTATGTGTGCAAATTTGACGGATTTAAATGGAAGTGTCAAGGAATTAGAGTCGTTGGATGTTGATTATCTACACATCGATATTATCGATGGTGCATTTAGTCCAAGCATGCCTCTTGGAATCGATACTATAAAAAAATTGCGGGATATAACAGATATGGACTTTGATGTCCACATAATGTCTTTGAATAATGAGATGTACATTAAGGAGCTTCTTGCAATAGGTGTACAGCAGATATCATTTCACTACGAAAGCAGCTTGCATGTTGATAGGAATATAAACCTTATAAAGAAGGCAGGAGTGGATGTAGGGGTGGCACTGAACCCGGCAACAAGCTTGAGCGTTTTGGATTATATATTGCCTGAACTAGACAGCGTCTTGCTAATGCTCATTAACCCAGGATTTGCTACTGATAAGAATGAAAAACAAGTCAAATATGCAAATCAAAAAATAAGAGATCTGAAAAAAATCATAACGGACAAAAAACTTGATGCCACTATCCAAGTGGACGGACGCGTTTCCATGAGCTCTATATCTGAGTTGGTAAAATCAGGTGCAGACAATTTGGTATTAGGCAGCACTAGTCTTTTCTCAAAAGAAAACAGCTTGGTGGAAAATAAAAAAACAATAGAGGGCTTAATAAATAATAGCCTTAAAAGTTCAAAGTGAAGGGAGCTAAGATTATGAAATTTGAAGCGATAAGACAAGAAGTGGTTGGAGAAATAGGTGAAGCTATCAGTTTGATTTCAGGCAATGAAGTTGAAGGATTGATAGATGAGATTGAAAAAGCGGATAAAGTATTTTTCATTGGCGTAGGCAGAGTTTTGTTGTCATTAAAGTCTGTGGCTAAAAGGTTGGCGCATTTAGGAATAAAAACTGTCATTGTAGGAGAAATAACGGAACCGGCAATTACAGATAAGGATTTGCTTATTGTTGGTTCAGGTAGCGGAGAAAGCGCGATACCTTTGATAATTGCAGAAAAAGCAAAAAAATATAATGCTAGAGTAGTTCATATAGGTTCTAATCCAGATAGCAGCATGAAAAAATTTACTGATCTGTTTGTACGCATACCGGTAACCACAAAGTTGGATACACAGGATGCAATCAAATCAATCCAACCTATGACAAGCTTGTTTGAGCAAAGCTTATTGATCTTAGGAGACATAGTTGCTTTGATGATGGTTAGAAATAAATCGATAGATATCCATAGCCTCTGGGAATATCACGCAAATCTAGAATAGGGGATGGTGAATAAAATGCTGAAAGCAGTTCATTTTGGCGCAGGCAATATTGGAAGAGGTCTTATTGGGGAATTACTGAATAAAGACGGTTTTGAGATAACGTTTATTGACATAAATCAAGAGCTGATCGATTACTTGAATGCAAATGGTAAATATGTGATAGAATATGCGGATGGGAAAGGCACCCAGGTTGAAATCGATAGCGTGTCAGCTTTAAACATATTAGCAGATGAAAAAGATATAATAGACAGAATTTTAGAAGCTGATTTGATAACAACTTCTATCGGGATGGAGAACATAGAAAAGATATCAAAGTTAATGGCAAAATGCCTTGTTGCAAGAGGATTGACCAATAAAAAAATCGACTTAATTGCAAATGAAAATGCGATAAATGCAACCGATCGATTGAAAAACGAGATACAAAATCAAGTTTCAGAGGATGTATGGAAAATGATATTGAGCAATACCGGGTTTGTCAACTCTGCTATAGATAGGCAAGCGTTGTCAAAAGAGGTTAATGGCTTAAACATACCTGTGGTAGAGCCTTATCGAGAATGGGTCGTAGAAAAATCAAAATTTAAAAATGCATATGTATTGAAGCAGCTGAAAAATCTTGTTTGCGTAGACGACTTAAAACCATACATTGAGAGAAAACTATATATAGTAAATGCCGGACATGCCATAGCGGCATATATTGGGTATATATTTGAGAAGAAAACCGTACAAGAATCATTGGCAGATGAGAAAATATTTGAATTTGTAAGAAAAGTAATGTTGATTAATTCCAGGTATTTAAAATCTGAATACTCAATGAATGACAAAGATTTAGAGTCATTTATTGAAAGCACCCTTCAAAGGCATAAAAGTCCGTATGTTGAAGATGAAGTATCAAGAGTAGCAAGGTCTCCAATGCGCAAATTGGGAGCTGACGAGAGGATAGTGGGACCGATATTAAAATTAAGAAAACTTGGACAATTTCCAAAGGAATCTATTATTACGGTCGCTGCTGTATTGAGTTATAGAGATAAAGATGATTCAGAAGCGGTAGAGATGGAAGGCTTATTAAGCCGCTTAGGAACGGAGCTTTTCTTGAAGACCCATTGTGGCATTAAAGATAAAAAAATAATTAAAGCTATAGAACAAGCTGTTGATGACATAAGAAAGAACAGAGATTCTATTTTTGAAGGGATTTAAACGGTCTCAGATTGGGGGTTTTAAAATGGTTTTAGAAATGTTAAAAGAAAACATCATGTTCGTCGATGAGGTTGACTCTTGGGAAGAAGCGATAAAAAAATCTTGCGAGCCATTGCTGGATAATGGGTGCATCAGCTTGTCATATGTAGATGCTATTATTGAAAACGTTAAAACAAATGGATCTTATTTCGTGATACTGCCTGAAATTGCACTGCCCCATGCAAGACATGAACATGGCGCAATAAAAAAAGGAGTTTCGTGCACTGTTTTAAACAAACGGGTTATGTTCCCGAATGATAAGCCAGTCAAAGTATTAATAGCAATTTCTTCTGACGGGGACGATGGACATTTAGAAATGTTAAGCGAGATAGGATCGGTTTTGATGGAAGACGAGTTGGTTGAAAAATTGAAAAATGCTACTACAGTTCAAGAGGTCAGCAGCATTTTTTCAAATAATAAATTTTAATAGTAAAGGAGATTGAAAATGAAAGAACAGGCGTTAAGCAAAAAAACTAAACTAGTTAGCAGAGCTAAAGTTCAAGCTTTTGGTGGATTTCTAACAAACATGGTTTTACCGAACATAGGTGCATTTATTGCATGGGGTTTGTTAACCGCTTTATTTATCCCGACGGGATGGATGCCTAACGAGTCGTTGAGTCAATTAGTTGGACCGACTATAATTTACCTATTGCCATTATTGCTTGCTTATTCAGGAGGAAGAATGGTCGGGGGGCAAAGAGGTGCAGTTCTAGGTGCTCTTGGCGCTATAGGCTTGATTATAGGGGCTGATATTCCGATGTTCCTTGGTGCCATGATAATTGGACCTCTGGGCGGATACGTAATGAAGAAAACAGATGAACTATTGGAGGATAAAATTCCAGTCGGTTTTGAAATGGTTGTAAACAATTTCACGATAGGAATCTTGGGTTTTGCGTTGATGATAGTATCCTATTTATTGATAGGCCCTGCTATTGAAGCGGCCAATCGTTTGGTTACAGTAGCTATAGAGGCTTTGGTGGCAACTGGATTTTTGCCAATCTTATCTTTGGTAAATGAACCTGCAAAAGTATTGTTTTTGAACAATGTTATAGACCAAGGTATATATTATCCTCTTGGAATGCAACAAACACTTGAAGTTGGTAAATCTATATACTTTATGGTGGCTTCAAATCCAGGACCAGGTCTGGGATTATTGCTAGCTTATAGTTTTTACGGTAAAAAAGTAGCTAAAAGGACTGCTCCAGGTGCAATCATCATACATTTCTTTGGTGGAATTCACGAGCTTTATTTCCCTTACGTACTTATGAAGCCAATAACAATCTTGTCAATGATTTTAGGAGGAGCATCAGGTATTCTAACATTCCAATTATTTGGAGTTGGATTAGTAGCAGGCCCAAGCCCAGGATCCATATTTGCGTATCTGGCATTGACACCAAGAGGAAATTTCATCGGTGTAATAGCAGGCGTACTAGTTGCTACTGCAGTTTCCTTCTTCGTGACATCATTGATATTAAAGGCTGATAAAAGCGCAGATGAAGATGATGATGAATCACTTACTGACTCAATTAAAAAGTCTAAAATGATGAAAGAAGAAGGCAAAAAAATTGGCGCAAATTATTCAAGCAAAGGATTCAGCGGACAATTCAAAAAGATATCTTTTGCCTGCGACGCAGGAATGGGAAGCAGCGCCTTAGGAGCTTCAGCATTCAAAAAGCAGCTAAAAAACATAGGCATAGACGACATAGAAGTAAAAAACTACAGAATAGAAGATGTTCCAAAAGACAGCGATGTGGTAGTTGTACATAAAGATTTGGCAGAAAGATTCAAGCTGATGAATGACACCAGCAGAATCGTTTCCATTGAAAGCTACTTAAAAGATAAAGAGCTTGAATCTCTTATCGATGAAATTAAAGACAGCTTGTAAGCGCAACTTGATTGATAATAGAATTGTAAGAATTTAAAAACATAAAGGCATACCGTTATGGACTGTAAGAGTCATAATGGTATGCCTTTTGTGATGACTGCTTGAGATAAGTAACACCATCCATATTCAAAGTGCAGATGTAAGTGATCCCAGCGGATTACAGCACTGAATTGCGGTTGAGCAAATTGGCAAGGCCTTGTTACTGGTCTTGATCTTATACGATTTGAATAGTCTAATGATCATGGTAGCTGATGTTAGATCATGTTCGCTTTCCAGACTTTTGAAAGCATGATCAATTAAGTGGTGCAATTTGACAATCGTTTTATGGACTCTTGGTTGTACCGAGTTCCATTGCTTTTCATTCGGAAACATCTTTTCAGATATTGTTATTATATCTCACTTTCTGTGTCCACACATTTATACTAGCATTATAAGCAATGAACCAGTTTATAATAGGCTTACACTGCAGAATTTTAATTCATATAAAAATAATCAGAAAAATTATACATTTTGTACAGTTTATCTATAAAAAATATGTTATTATGAAATGGGAAACGATTTTTTAGACATAAAAAAATGGCGAAAGAAAAAAGACTTGAAAATCAAGTCTTTAATCTGCACCATGCAGGCCTTTCGGCGATTTCGGAAAATCCTTATTTGCACTCACACTTGTAAGTTTGTAATTAAAATTTATCACAAGTAAAAAAAACTGTCAAGTAGATAATTAAATGGAATTGGAGGGATACCATGAAAAAACAAAATGATTATTTTTTGGGATTGGACATAGGAACCTCATCGATAGGTTGGGCTGCAACTGATGTAAAGTACAAACTTTTGCGTGCTAAAGGGAAAGATCTATGGGGAGTCAGACTTTTTAAAGAAGCTGAAACAGCAATGAACAGAAGAACTTTTAGGATTTCTAGGCGGAGAAGACAAAGAGAAGTCGGAAGAATAGGATTGCTCAAAGAAATCTTCGCTGAAGAAATTCAAAAGGTGGATTCATCTTTTTATCAGAGGCTTGACGAAAGTAAATATCACGCTAATGATAAGTCAACCGATTTTAAATATGTACTTTTTACAGATAAAAATTTTACTGACCAAGATTATTATATTGAATATCCGACTGTTTTTCACCTAAGAAAAGAACTTATTGAATGCAAAGATGCTCATGATATTAGGCTTGTATTTTTGGCAATTTTGAATTTATTCAAACATAGAGGACATTTTTTAAATGCCAGCCTGGATGCCGAACAAAGCATGAATTTTAATTGCTTATTCGAGGATTTATGCAAGCAGTTAGAAGACAAACTCGATATTGTTTTGGATTCATCCATAGAACCAAAGAATATTGAAGAAATTTTGGTTGAAAAAGGACTATCAAGAACGCGTAAGGCTGAGAAAATTGCAATTGATTTCGGTGTAAAAAAATCCAAAGATAAAGTAATTTATGAACTCATTAAAGGTATCAGTGGATTGACAATAAGCATTGATGTTATTTTTGGAGAAGAATATGTCGATGATGATAATAAGAAAATTTCATTTTCATTTAGAGACAGCAATTATGACGAAGAAATTGCTAAAGTATCAGAAACAATAGGTGAGGCCTACATGGAGGTTGTAAATCTTTTAAAAGCTATTCACGATCAAGCTCTTCTTGCAAATGTGATGCAGGGCCATAAATATTTATCTGAAGCACGAGTAGAGTCACATAAAAAGCATCATGAAGACCTTGTAATCCTTAAAAAAATCATAAAAAAATACGCTATACAGGAGTATGACTCAATCTTTCGTTCAGATGGCGATGGCAGTTACAGTGCATACGTTGGCAGTGTGAATTCTAGATCCAAGCAGAGAAGAAACATGAAAAAAAGAAACGCTGAAAATCTTTACGCAACCATAAAAAAAGTCTTGAAAAAGTGTCCAGAAGAAGATCCTGACGTGAAATTTATACTTAATGAAATCACAAATGAGAATTTTTTGCCAAAACAGTTGACTGCAGCCAACGGTGTTATCCCAAATCAAGTTCACCTTGCTGAATTAAAAGCAATCCTGCGTAATGCTTCTATGCATTTAGATTTTTTAAATGAGGAAGATGCAAGCGGTTTAACTGCCTCAGATAAAATCATTGCATTGTTCAGTTTTCAAATACCATATTATGTTGGCCCGTTAAATAATTATCATGCAGATAAAGGTGGAAATGCATGGGTCGTAAGAAAATGCCAGGGTAAAATTCTTCCTTGGAACATTGATGAGATGATCGATGAAGAGAAGACTTCAGAAGCTTTTATCGAAAGGTTGATTCGCAAGTGTACGTACATGAAAGATGAAGCTGTTTTGCCGAAGTCATCTTTGCTCTATGAAAAATATATGGTTTTAAACGAGTTGAATAACTTAAAAATTAGAGGTGAAAAGCCAAGCGTAGAATTGAAGCAAGAAATATTTAAAGAACTTTTTTTAACAGGTAAAAAAGTAAGCCGAAAAAAGTTAAATGAGTTTCTTATATCAAAAGGTCAGATAAGTAAAAGCGAAATTACTGCAGTTACAGGTGTCGATGGAGATTTTATGAATACTCTCGGTACATTTGGTAAGTTTCATGGAATTTTTGGTGATTCTATTTTTGAAGATGAGACAATTTCAATAGTTGAGCAGATAGTCTTTTGGGGTACTGTATATGGAGATGACAAAAAATTCTATAAGGAAAAATTAAAACGCGAATTGAGTGACAAACTAAATACAGAACAAATTAAAAGGATATCAGGGTTTAAGTTCAGAGATTGGGGAAGGTTGTCCAGAGAATTTCTTGAGATGACAGGTTTCAATAAAGCTACCGGTGAAATGTTACCATTGATTCAGATGCTATGGCATTACAATGAGAACCTGATGGAAATTCTGAGTGATCGTTATACATTTACAGAAAAATTAATAAATGAATACAGTACAATCACAAAAGCATTAAGTGAGATTAAATATGAAGATTTAGAAGAACTATATCTCTCAGCTCCAGTTAGACGCATGGTATGGCAAACACTTTTAATCGTAAAAGAACTTGAAGCTGTATTAGGAAATGCTCCTAAGCGAATTTTTGTAGAGATGGCTAGAGAAAATGGGGAAAAAGGAAAACGCACCACATCTAGGAAGCAAAGATTAATTGAACTATATAAAAATTGTAAAAAGGATGCAAGAGATTGGGTAGGAGAGCTTAACAATTTAGAGGATTCGAATCTCAGAAGCAAAAAACTATATCTTTATTACACGCAAAATGGACGCTGTATGTACACAGGTGAACCAATCGATTTAGAAAAGCTCATGAACGATAATTTATATGATATTGATCATATCTATCCTAGAAGATATGTCAAGGATGATAGTTTGGAAAATAACTTGGTTTTGGTAAAGAAGCAAATCAATGCGCATAAAAGTGATCAATACCCAATTGAAGAGTCCATATACAAGTCACAACATACATTTTGGAAGTCATTATTAACTAAAGACATGAAAAACGCCTTTATCACTAGGGAAAAGTATAACAGGCTCATCAATAGAAACCCATTAAGTGATGAGCAACTTGCTGGTTTTATTAGCAGGCAGATTGTAGAGACTAGACAAGGCACAAAAGCCATCACTCAAATTCTAAATCAAGCATTTTTTGATTCAGAAATGGTGTTTGTAAAAGCAGCAAACATTTCTGATTTCAGACATGATTTTGATTTGATAAAAGTTAGAAGCGTCAATGATTTTCATCATGCGCAGGATGCATATTTGAGTTGTGTTGTGGGAAATAGTTACTATGTTAAATTTACAAAAGATCCACTTAATTTCATTCAGCAGTTTAGACGAAACGATCAAAACGGCAAATATCACATGAATAAGCTTTTTTATTACACAATTAAACGTGGAGATGAGATAGCCTGGACTGCAGGTGAAAATTCAAAAGAAAATTCGATTAGTACTGTTAAGGAAATGATGTATAAAAACACACCGCTAATTACCAAAATGACGTTTGAAGGACATGGAGAACTCTTCAAGGCAACTCTATACAGTGCAAAAAAATCTAAACAGGATTCATATGTGCCATTGAAGCAGACAGACTTAAAGATTCAGAATGTACAAAAATATGGCGGTTATTCCAGTATATCTACTGCTCATTTATTTTTGGTGGAGCATGAAATTAAGGGCAAAAGAATTAGAACTTTAGAAGCTCTCCCTTTGATGTTAAGAGATTCATTTGGTATGAATCTGTCAAAGCTAAATGCCTATTGCGAGGATATATTGAAACTCAAGGAACCGGATGTGAGACTATCAAAAATTAAGCTCCAATCTCTAGTAAAAAGAGATGGCTTCTACATGAACATTACCGGTAAAACTAATAATCAATTTATAGCTTCAAACGCAGTTTCTTTAATCATCAAAAGAAACTGGTTGAATTATATAAAAAAAGTTGAGAAAGCAGTTGATATTGGCTATACAGACAAAGAGATAAGTTCAGAAAAAAATATTGAGTTGTACAATGAGTTATTAGATAAACATAAAAACTCTATTTATTCAAAAAGACCTAATCCAATTGGAGAGACTCTAAAGAATGGTCAAATATTTTTTGATAAATTGAATCTGTTGGAACAATGCACAGTTTTAAATCAAATATTACAGATTTCACAATTAAGCAACATGGGTGCGAATCTAGAATTGATTAATGGCAGTAAAAAATCAGGGATGTCGTTGATTTCAAAGAATGTTTCAAGTGTAGATGAATTCATTTTAGTAAATCAATCCATTACGGGATTGTACCGGTCAGAGATTGATTTGCTGACGATATGAGTTGGAGGACCGTTGTTGTGTCAAAAAACGCAAAGCTAGACTACCAGCTAGGCTATCTTGTTATTCGGATGGACACAACAATTAAAATTCATTTATCAGAGTTGTCTATATTGATTTTGGAATCCACTGCAATATCATTGACGGCTTATTTACTAAGCGAATTGAACAAAAAGAAAGTAAAAGTTATTTTCTGTGACGAAAAAAGAAACCCAACGTCAGAATTAATTCCATATCACGGCAGTCATGATACCAGTGCGAAAATTCGAAATCAGATTGGTTGGTCAAAGTTAATCAAAGATGAAGTGTGGACTGAAATTGTTACAGAGAAAATACGAAAACAAAGGTCTCTTTTAGCAAAGTTGAAGAAACATGAATACAACATATTGGATCAATACGTTGCAGAGATCGAGTACAGAGATAAAAGCAATCGGGAAGGGCATGCAGCAAAAGTTTATTTCAATGCACTATTCGGTATAGATTTTACTAGAACAGCAGATAACAGCATCAATGCAGGGTTGAATTACGGATATGGGATTTTGTTGTCTATCTTTAACAGAGAAGTTGCTGCTAATGGATATATTACTCAACTTGGATTGTTTCATGATAACATATTCAATCCGTTTAATCTTGCATCGGACTTAATGGAACCTTTTAGAATAATTGTTGATGACTGGATTTATAATTTAAATCTAAAGGAATTTGAACATGATGAAAAAATGGCTGTTCTCAAAATTCTTGAGAGAGAGGTTGGGATTGAAGGAAGACGTGAGTATTTGCCAAATGCCATTCGGATATATTGCAAAAGTGTATTTGATGCATTAAATGAAAAAAATCCTTCCATGATCCGTTTTTATAGAAATGAGTTATAGATATATGAGAGTAATGGTGATGTTTGATCTTCCAGTTTTAACATCTGCACAAAGAAAAGAATACAGACAGTTTAGAAAACACTTAATACAAAGCGGATTTGTGATGATTCAGGAATCAATTTATTGCAAACTGGTTCAGAATGCAAACGCAGCTGATAGTATTGTAAATAAGGTTAAAAAAAACAAGCCTTCTGAAGGGATTGTACAATTAATTAGGATTACAGAAAAGCAGTTTGCAAAAATGGAATATGTAGTGGGCAAAAATAATAGTGATGTACTGGATTCAGATGAAAGATTGGTGATTTTTTGAGATTGATTAATATTGAACTGGGAATAAACATAGAAATTATTGAGAATAGAGTTAATGTTTTGGTTATTGAGCATCCGTTTACGCTTCGATCTGTCGTTGAAGATATTTTAAAACAAATCGAGGGTGAAGATGGAGATTTTGTTCTCTCAGATAAGAACAGAGTTTTACCAATATCTAAGCACATAGAATTAGTACTGAATCCTTTTGCGTTAGATTTAAATTCTAAAAAGATTCAAAATAAATTATTCCAAGAAATAAAATTATATGCAGAAGAGAAATTGATTGTTGAAACGAATGAATTAAATAAAAAAATATTGGAGTTTTTGGAAATGTCTCTTCTAAATCAATCCTATTCGTTGGGATATGATTTTGAACTGGACTTTCAAAATTTACTTAAGTTGTATCATGTTGGGTTTAAGGAGGATGAGAAAGGTTTTGTTGAACTGCTAATTGAATTCATACGGATACAGTCTAACTTATTAGGTGCTAAGGCAATTGTTTTTTTAAATTTAAAATCGTTTTTGTCAGAAAATGAATTAAATCAGTTATATGAGTTTGCTTTTTATAGTAAAATAAATTTAATACTTTTAGAAAATTTATTTAGAAATAAAATTCATGGTGAATCTGTTGTGATTATTGATTCAGATCGCTGTGTAATAGAAATCTAAATGTATGCAAGCTTACAGCGCTAACCAGGCGATGGTTCGGAGATAATCTTAATTTCAGAATTTGAGGTTTGAGAACCTTGTAAGTTTGTAAAGGTATAAAGC
>NZ_FQTU01000015.1:0-1065 GCF_900128885.1 Alkalibacter saccharofermentans DSM 14828 | reverse complement strand
GGGTTTGAGAACCTTGTAAGTTTGTAAAGGTATAAAGCAGATAGTGGATAGGTTACACTAAGTTAGACAGATTCCTTAAGGTCCTATAAAATAAGGATATATAATAAAAGGAGAAAAATCATGTCTAATGCAAAACGTAATCGTCGAGAATTCACTGATGAATTCAAAAAACAAATCGTACAACTGTACTTAAATGGTAAGTCCAAGTCAGAGATACAAAAGGAATATGACTTGTACGCATCCACACTGGATCGGTGGATTAAGCAAAACCAAGAAACAGGCTCATTTAAAGCAAAAGACAATCTCACAGATGAGCAAAAAGAGCTGATTGAGCTTAGGAAACGTAATAAACAGCTGGAAATGGAAAACGACATTTTAAAGCAGGCAGCGCTGATAATGGGACGAAAGTAGAAATCATCAGACAAAACAGTTATAAATACTCGATATCAGCAATGTGTACCGTCCTAAATATTCCTAGAAGCACAGGGATTGAAAGGGACACTTCTCAACCAACTGTCAAAACTGACATTAAGGGTGTATAAAAACATCCTTGTTTTTTGACCTGGTGAATAATAATTAATCGCAGTGAAATGTCAAAAGTAAAAAAACGCTGTATTTGTCAATCGACATCCGCACCCCCAAATTGTACTTTTTTATTGCCAAACACAAGGGGGGGGATGGAGGTTGATTGGACTGGATCAGGAAGCAGAAATTTTAATGAGGTGTTTTAGGGATGACGACTCTGTGTTTGGCAATAGAAAAGTACAACTTTTGGCAATCAAAAATACAATAGCCAGTACTAACCTTATTACTTGATTAATGAATTCATCATGCGGTAGCTTTTGCCTGTAAATATGAGCATATGAGAATGGTGCACTAGTCTATCAACGATAGCCGCAGTTAGCTTTTCATCAAACAGGAAACCTTTCCATCTACCAAACTCAATATTGGTTGTTATGATGACGCTTTTAGTCTCATAACATGTAGAAATGATATCAAACAACAATCTGGCACCTTCTTGGTGAAGGGGGAGATACCCCCATTCATCAAGTATGAGCAAATCAG
>NZ_FQTU01000014.1 GCF_900128885.1 Alkalibacter saccharofermentans DSM 14828 | reverse complement strand
CGCCAGCGTTCGTCCTGAGCCAGGATCAAACTCTCTATTATAAAGTGTTTGAGTCCGTCTTAGAACTCTCTTGGCTTTTTGATACTCTTGGTATCAACGTTGTTACAGTTAATTCTTTCTTTCTTGGCTTGTTTTCGTGTGCTATTATATTTTCAAAGATCTTGGTTTGTGCGCCGTTTCCCTGTCTCTGTGTTCTCTCTGTCTCTCTTGGCGACTCTTACTATTATACGCACATGCATACCCTATGTCAACACGTTTTTAAAACTTTTTTAGAATCTTTTTTTAACCTTTAAATACTCTTGAAAAACAAGGGATTGCTTTTTGTGTGCAAGAGTATTTTATCACTTTTTCGGAATAAATTCACTACTTATTTTCTTAATTTCTTCTATAAGATGATTTTCCTTGTCATCACTCATTCTGCACTGTGGAACAATAACAGATAGACTTGCGACTACATTTCCTTGCTCTGAAAAAATAGGCGCAGAAACAACAGTGCTGTCAAGCTCCTCAACATATTCTGCAATATATCCATTTGTTTTGGTCTCTTCCAAGGTTTTCTGGCATAGCACTTCATCGTCACAGTAACATATTATTCTTTTTTTCATTTCTTCAGGCAAAAATGCTAAGATAACTTTTCCACAAGTACTTTGACCCAACATTCTTGTGTCCCCTATTTGCTTTACGATTCTCAACTCGTGGTGACTATTGATTCTTTCTATTACAACACAAGTATCCCCTTCTTTAATTGTTAGGAAGACCGTTTCTTTAGTGGAATCGAACAATCTCTGGACTGCTGGGTAGACAACCATGCCCGGCAAGTTCATTTCCCTAACGATTTCAGCGTAATATATCAAGTTTATTCCCAACGAATATTGCTTGGATGCTTGGTCTTGATTGACAAAACCTCCTTTTTTCAAAGCCTGCAACAATCTGTGAGTCGTTGAGATATTCATATTCAAACTATTGCTAATCTCCGTCGCTCTCCACTGTCTTTTATTTGGGTTTGCCGCCATCAACTGAAGAATCTCAGAAATCTTTTCAACCACTTGCATTATAATTCTCCTCCACACTACATTTATTTACATTGCACCTTAATGGGGTTTCTTATACATAGTAATAAAGAATAAACCCGAAGGTTTATTCTTTGATTGACCTTACCGAATCTCTTATTATTAGCTCGTGTGGTACAGTCACAGCTTTTTCCTCCGGTTTAGAGTTGTTGAGTATTTTAATCAACATGCGTGCGCTAATTGCACCTATATCATACATCGGTTGGGCTACAGTCGTTATGCCCGGTTTGAACCACTCGGAAATCTGGAAATTATTAAACCCTACAACGCTCATATCATCAGGAACCTTGTAACCTGCATCCTCAAGCTTTCTTATCGCCCCCAAAGCCATCTCATCGTTCAGTGCCACCAAGGCTGTTGGCAGCTCAGCATTTGTAAGCAGCTCATCCATCAAGTCGTATCCGCCTTTAATGCTGTACTTTCCTTTTAATTCGAATATAGGGTTTTCTTTTATGTTATATTTTTTTAGAGCCCTTACAAAGCCCTTCTTTCTTTCTTGGGCAACAAAAGATGCTTCGTCCTCATCACTAAAGAAAGCTATGGATTCATGTCCATTTTCTATAAGGTATTTTGTTACATCAAATGAAGCTTGTTCGTTGTTTATAGCAACGCTGTGGTACCTTCCCATAACATCACTTACTGCTCCCAATACTACAGGCACCCTGCTGCTATCGATCTTATTGACCAAGTTTTGCTTCAGGCCTTTTCCTATGTACAATATCCCGTCACATTGTTTCTCCATGAAAACGTCAAAATACTTTTCCTCTTTGCTTGGCTCGGAATCCGTGTTGCACAATATTATGTTGTAATCATAAATATTGCATACATCCTCTACGCCACGCACTACTTGGGTGTAATAAGGAAGGGATATGTCCGGTATCATTATCCCGAAAGTATTTGTCTTTTGCATCTTCAAGCTTCTTGCGATCGCATTCGGCTTGTATCCTGTTCTTTCAATAGCATCCAACACCCTCTTCTTAGTTTCATCATTTACCAATGGTATGTTGTTAAGAACTCTTGAAACGGTTGCCACAGAAACATTTGCCTCTCTTGCAACGTCTTTGATTTTAACGTTCATAATAATCCTCCTGATTCAAAATTAATGTTATATGATAACAATCTCTCCACTAGTGAAAAAATTCGTCGTATCAACTCTTCTGTCATATCAATGATGAATGATGTTATTCTACTTTCTCTATCACTCAGTTCTCCTGGCACGTAATAGCTTTGTCTTTCAATTCCATTTTCAGCAGCTATTTTACCCTGACTGAGATCTAGAGTATATAATGAGGATGCTACTGCTTCGCCTTTTGACCCCGTCACTATAATCTTTACTCTACTAAAACCATTAGAGACAAAATAATCGGTATAATATCTAAGATTTCTACCATCTTTATCTAAAACGCTTCCTATTATCGCTGAGCGTTTCTCACCTCTAAATACGGTTTTTATTGGTACAAAATCAATCATCTCATCTCCGAAAGCTACAACCGTGTAGCTCAAGGCTTCTTCCCCTTTGCCGTTGGTGCTTTTAGTCCATGCTAATTCATACATGGAATATTCGTTGCCCAAATCCTCTATTTTTCCTATTTTCAGTTCAGGCTTTGAATAATACTCTACATCCGCCTTTATTCCAGAAACTTCTTCCCAATACAAGGATATATTGTCATCTGTCAAAGCCAACGGTATATCCATGTTTTCCTGAGGGATAATATTGTAAGCAGCTGAAGAAAACCACATCTGCCTGTCCAGGGTTTTATTGTCTAGCCTTTCCTTAATGTCATTGACTTTTATTGCTGTCTTCCCCGTAGGAGATCCATATAACTGAACGTAATCCTCTGCTGCGATTTCTGCAATGTTCCATCTATGCTCAGTACCTTGTTCATTTGACATCTTGCCATATGCACTACCTTGTCTCGCAGAATAAAACCCGCTCTTTTCCCACTCCGAGAAGAACTCTGGGTCATTTTTCGCAAGATAATATATGGTGAAATGGTGACCGTATTCATGAGATAAGACTCTTGCCGCCTCGGATACAGTATTTTTAACATCCATATTATACAGGTCAATTCTGCTGCCTCTCTCAAGGGACAGCTTTTCACCTGAAAACAGGCTTGTTCTTCTCAATGTATAGTTGTACAGACCATCTTCCTTGCCATTCAAACTCGGTCCAGGGTATAAATTAACTGATTCAAGATAGCTCCACTCTTCACCGTGGGTATTTCTTTTCAGTTCTTCATAAATCTGCTTGAGCTTATCTTGATTCCAATTTTCAGCATAGCTCACTATCTTCATTCCGTCATCAGCTGTGTAAACATCTATCGGCCTGTTATCAGCCATCACCGTTCCAAAACCCAACGCAAAAATCAATAGAAGCAATATGATTTTTTTCATCTTTTTACACCACAACATGCTTTTTTATTAATTATAACATAATGTATTTGATTACAATAATAAATCTTGATGTTTTTTCATAGAATTTTTCATTTATTTCAAAGAATCCATCATTTCTTTAATCAATAACGGGGCTGTTTTGCATTTATCTATTGATACTGCACAAACCGCAAATCTAAGTCCTTTTTCCAAAGGAACAACAAACACATTTTTTTCCACAAGCTTCTCTGCAATCTTTATGGAGTCATCATGGGGTATCGATATGAAAAACCCACCCTTATACGGACACAAGTCCAGCCCAACTTTACTTGCGCTGTCAATGAAAGCTTCTGCTCTTTGCTTCAGTATCTCCTTGTGTATTTTTCGCTCCGCCATGACCTTTTCTTTCACGGTTTCGTTTCTATAAATCTCAATCAAAGTCTCCATGGCCGCTCTGGTTCCATTAGACCAGACTCCCCTATTGGAATGAGCACAAACTTCTTTGAACTCCTTTATTACTTTTTCTTCCGACGATACTCCTATCAGCGCTCCGCTTCTCAACCCGTAAAAAGTGTATCCTTTTGACATGCTGAATGAAACCAATATCAAAACATTTTTGGGAAGCCCTCCTAGGATTTTAAAAAACTCTCTTTCTTCGTCTTCGCAAAAATCCAGATATGCCACATCAATAAATAATACTATCTTATTGTTTTCATCTTTTGAAAGCTTTACCAAGACCTCTCTAAGCCTCAACCATTCGGAGCTGCTCAAGCTGTAGCCAGTAGGATTGTGTGCCGGAGTGTTAAGCAATATCAATGCGCGTTTTTGTTCTGAAAGCAGCTCACTTAAACTCGTTTCAAATGATTTTAGGTTAAAGTCCATATTTTCATCGTATAGTTCGTACGTAGCTATTTTTCTCATATGTTCCGATGCCATTGTCTGATATGGCTCCCAAAACCAGTTGGAAGTCAATATTTTATCGCCGGCATCAGTGTAATTCCATATTGCATGACGTATTGCTCCAGACCCGCCAGGTGTTGCTACCCCATCAATAAACCCTTCCGGTCTGCAATCCATAAAAGTAGCCTCTATGGCACATTTTATATATTCAGGCATTCCACTCAATGGAGCATATGCCGCAATTTGCTGATCGCTTAGCCCTTTTAGCACTTCAAAAACGCTGTGAAACGTTACTAGTTTGCCTTCATCATCTAAAAGAGCCCCAATCGTAGAATTAATTATATTTTTAAAACCGTCTCTTTTGATAGCTTCCTCTGCCTTTAAGCTCATCCCAAAAATAACATCTTCCTTGACTGGTCTTATAGAATGATTGGCAGCCATACTGAAATTTGTCATTTCATAACCCCCATTCAATTGTTGTTTTCTGAAAGTTCTTTTGATTTCTGTGCCGATGCTTTTATGGCCGAAATCACTGCCGATCTGAATCCTTCTTTTTCAAGTACAGCTACAGCCTCAATAGAAGTCCCCCCCGGCGAGCAAACCTTATCTTTCAGTTCACCGGGATGAATTCCAGTCTCCAAAACCATCTCTGCCGTTCCTTTAACTGTTTGTGCAACCATAGTATATGCTTTGTCCCTTGGTATTCCAGCTCGAACCGCCGAATCAGCCAACGCCTCGATCAAGATATATATACATGCTGGAGAAGATCCACTGACAGCTGTTGCGCCGTCAAAAAATTTCTCTTCGAGATATTCAACCCTACCGAAACTGCCAAACAGTTCCTCTATTGTTTTCAAATCATCTTCATTAACTAAATCATTATTAGCTATAACGCTCATGCCTTCCCCGACCTGCACCGGAGTATTTGGCATAGTCCTTATAATTTTGAGCTTTCTTGCTCCCAATGATTCCTCCAGTGATTTAATTGTCTTCCCTGCAGCAATGCTTGTAAATATCACATCATCTTTCAAATCATGAGAAATTTCTTTTATGACCTGATCACAAATATGGGGTTTGACCGCAATTATCAAAACATCTGAAACTTTAGCTACTTCCCTGTTGTCTTTTGTTATATTAACACCATATTTTGACCTGACCAAATCTAGTTGTTCAACTATAGGATTTGATACATAAATATTCTTGCTCGAAATCAGTCCCGAGTCTACAATTCCTCCTATCATGGCCTGAGCCATGTTTCCGCAACCGATAAATCCTATTATTTTATCCATAATCTGCACTCTCCTTTGAATATTAAATCTATTATACTAATAATATCTCTGTTTTTCTATAAATAATCTGTATCGATACTAATATTTATGCACTTTCTTTGATTTTTGTACGCATTTCTTAAAAAGACTTGGCATTTATGATGTCTTTTTATTATAATTGTTCTGCAGCCATTAATACACTGACAAAGGAGAAAACGTACATGAAGAAAAACATAGCATTTATTTTATTGTTAACAAGCATATTTCTGTTTTCAGGATGCAGCGACAAGAGCGATTCATCTGACAAAATATCCTTGGGGTTGATGAGTGATACAGCCTCTATCCCTTTCGTTCTAGCCGATCTTTCCGGTTATTTCGAAAACCAAGGAGTCGAAATTGAAATCCAGATCTTCCAAAGTGCCTTAGATAGGGATTCAGCATTGCAGGCAAATACCATCAACGCTGTTTCTTCCGATTTGATATCAGCAGGTTTTTTAAAGGAGTCGGGAAATGCTTTGATAATATCATCGAGAACTGAATGTGGATATGCCATACTCTCCTCTCCGGATTCAGATATAAACAGCCCTTATGACTTAGAAGGAAAGAAGGTCGGACTTTCTACAAATACATTAATGGAATACCTTCTGGATTTGACAGTAGAGAAGTATGGAATTTCAGATATTTCAAAAACCAATATACCAATCATGCCTGCCAGGCTTGAAATGCTGAGGGAAAACCAGATTGATGCAGCAACTCTACCGGATCCTCTGACCTATTTGGCTCAAAAAGATAATTCTAAAGTTATTTCAACAAATGTAGATTTAGGCGTTTATCCCGGAGTAATACTGTTTAATGAATCTTTTGTATTGGAAAACCCTGAAGCCGTCAAAGGATTCTATGCTGCTTATAACAGGGCAGTAGATAAAATAAACGACAGCGGCCTAGAAGATAGCTTGAAAGAAATCAACCAGATAATGAACTTTCCGGAGCCGGTTCTGACAGACTTGTATAATCTCAGATATACCCACTCATCATTGCCTACCGAAGAGAACCTGGCATCGGCTCTAAAATGGCTGTACGGGAAAGGCTTCATCAGCGAATTATATTCTTACGAAGACATGGTTTTAACCGATTGATTTGTTCCTTAGGAAAATATCTATCTATTTCTCAGTTCCTTTGATGATATGTTACGTGAAATTCAATTTTCATTCAACAGATAAAGACAGCCAATGGCTGTCTTTATCTATATATTACTTCATATTTATCTCCGTAGTTATTCTCGTCAAAATCAAAACTGTCTTTTAGACCCTGAGTTATTACTAATTCGTGCTCTTTGGTCACAAATATAGCTTCCACATTTTCCATGCTGTTTATTATCTCTAGCCCTTTGTCCAAACCCATTAAGAATATCACCGTGCTCAAAGCGTCACCATCCATTGATTCTTCTGAAACAATGCTTACTTGCCTGATTTCGTTGTCGGTGGGGTAACCGGTAAAAGGGTCAAGAATATGATGATATCTTATGCCGTCTCGTTCAAAGTACCTCTCGTAATCTCCCGACGATACAATGGATTTGTCTGTAGCGTTGATGACACCTATGTATGAATTTCTTGGAGCATCCGGATCCTGAACTCCTATTCTGAAATCTTGATTGACCGGTCTGTCGCCAACTAACAGTATGTTGCCTCCAAGGTTGATAATCGCATGTTCAATCCCTCTTTCAACAAGAAGGTCCTTTACCTTGTCAGCAATATAGCCCTTGGCAATTGCACCCAAGTTTGGAACCATATCTTCATCCAAAAGTTCAACAGTTCTTTTCTCTTTGTCTACAATGACTTTTCTATAGTCTATATGCTTTTGTACTTCAATTACCTCATCATTTGAAGGGACATATCCTTCTGGCGGATTTATTCTCCACAAATCAATCAGGGGGCCTGCCGTTATATCAAACCTACCATCAGTTATCTCTGAATACTCAAGGCTTCTTTCAATGACCTCAATCGTATATTTTGAAACCTCAACCGGACCTCTGCCCGAATTGTCTTTAAGCTTATCTAGATCGCTGCCTTCTACATGAACACTTAATAAACCTTCCAATTCACTTATAAGTTTAAAGGAATCATCAATAATAGTTTCAGCTTCCTTATCGACGTCATATAGCCTAACGCTGACTACCGTATTTAAAAGAAAATCGTTCTTGCTTATCATCTCTTCCTTCGGAGCGCTGCATGACGCAGTCAGAAACAATAGGATGATTGCTATTATAACCAAAAAACTTTTTCTATGCATTATAGTCCTCACTTTTGTATTTCATTGATTTTGGGGATATTATTTAAACAGCATCACTAGCCCCTAGACTGCTAGATTGATGCGGATTCTGATCATTTTACAAAAAGCAAAAGCTTCAGGAGAACCTGAAGCTTTTAAGCCTTAATTAATTATTGTCCTAAAGCCATTTCAAACAGTTCTTGGAAATAGTTTGCAGTTATTGTCACGCCTGCTATAGCGTCTGTTTTTCCATCTGCATCGAATTCAATGTCGAATCCTTGAGTTTCAAGTACGAAAGCTTCTACAGATTCGGCTTGTTCATCCCACTCTGCACTCGCTCCGCCTCTTTCAACCATTCCATAATCCGCACCCAACTCTTTTTTGCTCAAAGGTTGGTCTTCAACATTTGATGTTGCGTTGTAGTTTGCTGAAACGATTGTTCCATTAACTACTATGAATTCAGCTACATTGTTCCAGTCTCCATCGCTTTCGATTACTGCATTTACTACATAATCTTCAGGAGTTTCGTAATCTCCTGCTGAAACAGGAGTTCCTGCCAAAGCAGTCTTTGCCAATTCAAAGAACTCTATTACATGGATAGATACCTGAGTTCCGTCGTCAGTTTCTAATGCATCTGTATAGCCCTCTTCACTTGTGTACAAGTCATCAAAAGCTGCAGGATCTTGATTTTCAATCAACCATGCCTCTGCTGCTGCTGCTTGAACATCCCACTCTGCTGCTGCTCCACCTCTTTCAACCATTGGATAGTTTCCTTCAGCTGAAAAAGTCTTTTTATTTCCAACAGGCTTAAGGTTTGTTCCACCCCAGTGAGCATCAGTGATTTCGCCGCCTTCAACTGTTATTACAACAAAGTACTTGTAACCTGAAGAAGCAAATTCATCTTCCTGGGCAAAGTAAACGCCATCTGCATAAGTTGCTCCGTTATCTCCATTGTCTCCGTTGTCAGTTGTTCCGCAACCTACAGCAAAAGTAGCCACCATCAATACTGCGATTAAGATAGATAATAGTTTTTTCATTTTTTTCCCCCTTGACTTAATGAAATATTTTTATTCGTTTTTATTTTAACATCGCTGCATAACTCAGTCAATAGTTTTCGGCTTGTGAAATTTATAACTTGATTATCTTGTACAGTGAAATTTACATTTAAATTCGATTTCACGTTATATATTCTCTTTTTTTACCTTTATTTATATATTATGTCTATGTTAAAAAAATATCTTCTGTGTGTATACGATTAAATTCCTTTGCGTATATTGAAATTTATTTAACGATACTATATTATATGTATGTGCGAATCATTTTTTTGCTTGTACTTAAATTTCATATGGGCAATCATTTTCACATTTTATCTCAATAAACAAAATGTTTTTACAAGGAGGAAAACTATGTCAAGGAAACAAGTTCTCATTCTTGGAGGAAGCTATGCCGGAGTAAAAGCCGCAAAGACTCTCCATAAAATCTTCAAGAATGATGAAAACGTAGAGATTACTTTGATAGACAGACACAACTTCCATACACTCATGACAGAGCTTCATGAAGTTGCAGGTCATAGAACTGAGCCTGAATCTATTAAAATCGATCTTAAAAAAATATTTGCCGGCAGAAAAGTAAACGTAGTCGTAGATGAAATAACCAAGTTCGATCTTCAAAACAAACAGTTATCATCTGATAGCAAAGTATATCCATTCGATTATCTTATAATGGGAACAGGAAACGAACCTAATTTTTTTGGAATAGAAGGTGCTGCTGAAAATTCCCATACACTATGGTCCTATGAGGATGCAGTGAAATTAAGAGAACATGTTGAAGAAATGTTCATAAAGGCTTCGTCTGAGCCTGACGAAGTCGAAAGAAGAAAACTGTTGACTTTTGCCGTTTGCGGCGGTGGATTCACAGGAGTGGAAATGGCAGGCGAACTAGGAGAAGCCAAGGACCACCTGGCCAAAAAGCACGGTGTGAATATCAATGAAGTTACTATATATAATATAGAAGCAATGGATCGTATCTTAAATATGCTTGAAAGCGACTCCCAAGTTGCAAAGGTGGAAAAGCGCTATAAAAAATTAGGGATACAGCTTCTCAAAAAAGCTCCCATCGTTAATATAGCAAAAGACTCCTTCACATTAAAAGACGGAACAAAAATCCCTTCTTACACCCTAATTTGGACAGCAGGAATTAAAAATACCAAATTCACTTCAAGCTTGGGACTTGACATGGGACGATGCGACCGCGTCAATGTAAATGACTATATGCAACCTCACGTAGAAGGCAAAGTTCAAAGCAATATTTTTATTGTTGGAGATAGCGCCTGCTATATAACTGAGGAAGAAGGTCCAATGCCTCAAATCGTTGAGGCCGCTGAGCAGTCAGCACATACAGCAGCATTAAACGTAGCCGCTTTGTTGCAAGGTAAAGATTTGCACAAACACAGCCAAAAATACCACGGTTTCATGGTTTCTGTAGGTTCGAGATATGCCGTAGCCGACACCGGATTTAAAACTTCTGGCTTTTTCGCTCAGTTTATCAAGCACATGGTAAACATCTACTATCAATTCACGGTTGGTGGATTGAGACAGATATGGAATTATGCTAGACATGAGTTTTTTCACATTAGAAACAGGCGTTCCTTTGTGGGAGGACATTTTTCTGCCTCATCAAAGAACTTCTGGAAGCTGCCGTTAAGACTCTGGTTAGGCTATATGTGGTTGGTAGAAGGTGTGGTCAAGGTAGCAGAAGGTTGGCTTGAAAGCCCTAAGGTCATTAATATGATGAATGCCATCGCCGGATACAACACAGACGGAGGATCAGGCGCAACTGATGCAGGCGCGGGTGCAACTCAATCCTCACAGGGGATTATCCAAGCATCTGCCAACGGCTCAAATGTCATCGCCACTCCTTTGGCGGACAGCGGAACATGGGCTACTGAGGCTGCAGAAGGTGCTGCAGAAGTAGCCGAAGGGCTTGACCTGCCTGGATTCGTTCAATGGGCGGTAAACCATAAGCCTTCAGGATACGGCGATTCATTGATGCAGGCACCTGAATTCATGCTTGATATCATGAACAAATGGATGACTCCTATCGAGGTTCCAGTTCAATCTTTCATGGTAATTGCCGAAATACTAATAGGCTTGTGCCTAATAGCTGGATTATTTACTTTCTTAAGCTCTGCAATGAGCATAGGAATGGGCATCGGAATAATCTTTACGGGCATGGCGGATGCGACTATGATTTGGTATATCGTAGCAGCTTTTGCAATGCTTCAAGGATCAGGCAGCGCTTTTGGACTGGATTACTACGTTCTACCAAAAATCAAGTCTCTTTGGTCTAAAACAAGGTTCGCTCAAAAATCATATCTATACTTTGATTATTTTGAATAATAGATTGAAAAATATCCTTCTTCTTTACGGGGAAGGATATTTTTAATAAAATATATATAACGTTTCAATAGAGGTGAATTTATGAAAAAGAAGGACCTGGTTTTAATGGCTGTTGTATTAATTATCGCCGTTATAGGACTGTTGTTTTCCCATATTTACAGCAGCGACGCCGCTGATCTCAAGGTAGTCATAACTATAGATGGAGAGGTGTTTCGAGAAATTCCTTTGACTAAAGACACCAACGAAGAGATACGCGTCGAACAAAACGGTGACGTAAACATCGTAATAATAGATAGTGGCGTAGTCAGAATTGTGGAAGCTACTTGTCCGGATCAAATTTGCGTTCACACGACACCTGCAGATGAAAACGGAGAAATGATCGTATGCCTTCCAAACAGGGTAATTGTGGAAGTAACCAGAAACGATTGAATTGGAGTGCAAAATGAAAAATAATACAAAAAAACTCGTATACATATCCATGCTCGTCACACAGGCAATGATACTCAGCTACATAGAGTCACTTTTGCCCGCAATCCCGATACAAGGTGCCAAATTAGGGCTAGCCAATATTGCAACAGTTCTTGCGTTGTCCACCTTGAATTTTAAAAGCTGCCTATTGATTGTCATTGCGCGAACTTTGTTAACCGGTCTTCTCTTCGGCAATATGGCTTCAATTATTTATTCAATGACCGGAGGAGTTCTAAGCCTTTTGGCAATGTATATAATCATAAAGTTGTTCAGAAATGAACTCAGTTTGGTTAGTGTAAGTATCGTAGGTGCGATATTTCACAACTTGGGTCAGCTAGGAATAGCTATGCTTATCCTGTCAAATCCCAAACTTGCAATATTGCTCCCATACCTGTTCATCATAGCAATTCCGACAGGTTTGTTTGTAGGGCTAGTTTCCAATTATCTACTTAAATACTTATCTAAAAATAATTTTAACTACAAAAATAACAGGTGATTGATAATGAATGAATTTTGGAAAGACTATCCTCATATAGGAAACATCTTGAGTGAAGTAACTCAGTTGATTATAGATACAACCAAGGACTCGGATGATTTCATCACCGAAGCCATCTCCGGTGCTGTGACATCAGGGGGGAAGATGTTAAGACCCGCTTTTTTGATCATCTCCGCTGAATTTGGCTCATACAAAAGGGAGAACGCAATCAGACTTGGAGCTGTAATAGAAATGCTTCATATCGCAACCCTTGTCCATGACGATATTATAGACGAGGCAAAATTAAGAAGAGGCGTTGAGAGCGTCCAAAGTAAATATGGTAAGGATAGTGCGGTCTTTATCGGCGATTACCTATTTGCCAAATGTTTTACTTTAATATCTTCCCACTTTGAAACTAAAACTATGGAAAAACTTTCAGGAGCCATACTTAGTATCTGCAAGGGTGAATTAAAGCAATACAGCTTAAGATATAAATACGATAACGGAATCTTCAGTTACTTGAAGATAATAACCGGAAAAACAGCTGCGTTGTTTGCCATGAGCTTTCACATAGGTGCTATGAACAGCGATCTATCAGACAGGCAAGTAAAAATACTTACACGGATAGGATACCTAACCGGCATGGCTTTTCAGATAATCGATGATTGTCTCGATTATTCCGACAATCAAACTATCAAAAAAAGTACCATGAACGATCTAAAACAAGGTTATCTGACACTTCCGGTTATATACGCCCTAAACAATGATAAAAGCAACGAGCTGAAAACGCTATTGGAAACAACTAATTTTAACGAGAATGATCTCAACAGGGTTCACCATCTGGTCAAATCCAACAACGGTCTGGATGCTGCCAGGCTTCTAGCACGAAAATACACAAATAAAGCTTTCAACTATATATCCAAGCTTCCTGATTCCGAGAACAAGAATATCCTAGAGGATATAATCAAAGGGATGCTCAACAGAAAATATTAAACATCAAGGAGGATTAAATGTATCATAAAGATCTTCAAGAATTCATTAAATTTTTAGACAAAAAAGGTGAGCTTCACAGAATAAAAAGAGAAGTTGATCCATATTTAGAAATAACCGAAATAACTGACCGCGTGTCAAAGTCTTACGGACCTGCTCTTCTTTTTGAAAATGTAAAGGGTTCTAAGTATCCTCTTTTAATAAATGCTATGGGTACCTACGAAAGAATGGCAATGTCACTTGGAGTAAAAGATGTTAAAGTTATAGCCGATGAAATCGAGAATCTTATCAAGTTGGATCAATATTCAAGCTTGATGGGGAAGATCAAGTCCATACCTAAATTAGCTCCACTTCCTTTTATCTTTCCAAAAAAAATCAACAGGGCTTCTTGTCAAGAAGTCATAGAGGATGCAGATTTAGATACCTTGCCTATCCTAACTTGCTGGCCCGAAGACGGCGGCCCTTTTATCACTCTGCCTCTAGTTATAACAAAAGATCCCATCAGTGGCACTCAAAACATGGGGATGTACAGACTCCAAAAATATGATAAAAAAACTACAGGAATGCACTGGCACCTTCATAAAGACGGAAAGGAAATTTATGATAATCATCGGAAGTTAGGCATTAAGAAAATGCCCGTGTGCGTAGCTTTAGGATGCGACCCTTCACTGATTTATTCTGCCACTGCTCCATTGCCCAAGATGATAGACGAAATGATATTTGCAGGTTTCTTAAGGAAATCTCCTGTAGAGACCGTAAAAGCCGTAACCTGTGATATTTACGTCCCTGCATGCGCCGAGTTTATTTTGGAAGGCTATGTGGAAATCGATGAATTAAGAAAAGAAGGGCCTTTTGGCGATCATACCGGTTATTATTCATTGGAAGACATGTACCCAGTATTCCATGTAGAGAAGGTAACCCGAAAGAAAGATCCTGTGTATCCTGCGACAATCGTGGGACAGCCTCCTATGGAAGACTGTTACATCGCAAAGGCGACAGAAAAAATATTCTTTCCCCTTATTAAAATGCTCATACCGGAAATTACCGACATGAATCTTCCCCTGGAAGGAGTCTTCCACAACTGTGCAATAGTATCAATTAAAAAAGCTTTCCCAAAACACGCCTTTAAGGTTATGAACTCACTCTGGGGATTAGGTCAGATGATGTATACTAAAATGATAATCGTCGTTGACGATACCGTCGATGTTCAAAACTTATCTGAAGTAATGTGGAAAGTATTTAACAATATAGATGCCAAAAGAGACTTGATGATATCCGAGGGCCCTCTTGATGCATTGGATCACTCTTCAAATACTCCTTTCTTCGGCAACCGGCTAGGCATAGACGCGACAAAAAAATTAAAAAGCGAAGGGTATGACAGAGAATGGCCAAACGACATTACCATGAGCGAGGATATCAAAAAGATGGTTGATAAAAGGTGGTCAGATTATGGGTTTGGCAAATAAGATAAAAAACTATGGTGAACTTGTGATGTTCTCTCATAGCCTTTTTTCACTTCCCTTTGCAATGATTTCCATGATTTGGGCGGCAGGAGGATTCCCTGAACCACGTCTTATAGCATTAATAATTGTTGCGCTCTTTGCAGGAAGGAATGGGGCAAATGCCATAAACCGCGTTATTGACTCACCATATGATAAGATTAATCCTAGGGTAGCCCACCGCCATATTCCGCAAAATATCGTCACGGAAAAAGAGGCTTCTATCCTATCTGCAGTTTTGTTCCTAATCTTTTCCGCTGCGGCACACCTGATAAACCCCCTTTGTTTTTATCTGTCCCCCATTGCTTTGTTTTTATTTGTAGCCTATTCATACACAAAGCGATTTACATGGGCATGCCATTTAATCCTTGGAATTACTTGTGCCGGCGCTCCATTTGGAGCTTGGATAGCCGTAACCGGGAAGCTATCTTATGAGCCTTTTCTAATATCCTCTGCAGTTGCTTTATGGATTGGAGGATTCGACGTGCTTTACGGAACACAGGATATCGATTTTGACAAAAAACTAGGTCTATACTCTATACCTGCTTATTTCGGATATAAAAACAGCTTGAAAATCGCCGCATTTTTTCACGCTGCTTCGTGGCTCATACTTTTTTCTTTGTTTTTTGTTTTAAACAACGGGTACATTTATCTTACAGGTTTGATAATCATTGGAGTGCTGTTTGCCACGGAGCACAGGTTGGTGCGTCCGGGAAATGCTAAGTTTATGAATTGGGCAAGTTATCACATCAACCAAATAGTAAGCGTAATCTTTTTTATATTTTCATTTTTAGACTTTTGGCTTAGGAGAGGATTTTAATGTCTAAATATATAATTGCCATAACGGGGGCCTCGGGAAGCATTTACGGCAAAAAAATTGTAGAATTGCTTTTGCATTTGGGTCACGAAGTTCATTTGATCGTATCTAAAACCGGAATGCAGGTTCTATCTCACGAGTTGCTTATATCCTATGAATGTTTTATTAAAGAATTTAACGTATCTAGCAATTTTCATGTGGAGCTTGAGGATGATTTTTTCTCACCTGTTGCCAGTGGCTCATTTAAAACCTCCGGCATGGTAATACTTCCATGCTCCATGGGCACGTTGGGAAAAATCGCCGGTGGTTCATCTGACAACCTAATTATCCGGGCTGCAGATGTATGCCTTAAAGAAAAACGCAAGCTTATTATTTGTCCAAGGGAAACACCCTATAATGGGATTCACCTGAAGAACATGCTTGCATTAAACGATGCCGGTGCCTGCATCGCTCCTGTCAGTCCCGGATTCTACAACTTCCCCAAAACCTTGGATGACATAATAAATCATCATTGTTCGCGAGTACTTGACCTTTTGGAAATTGAAAATCAGAATGCCAAACGTTGGGGGCAAACTGATGATTGATAATTGCTTCAGGGTTGAAAAATTAAATGTAACTATCGACTCCAACCAAATACTCAATAATATAGACTTCTCTTCAAAAATAGGTTCTATCACCTGCGTCACTGGAGTTTCGGGAATCGGAAAGACAACCTTATTAAAGACAGTAGGGCAAATAATAGATAAGACTTCTGGCAAGATCAGCTTAAAGGGCAATCCCATAAGCAACAAAGAACTCAAAATAGGCTATGTTCCCCAGGATCATGGTCTTTACTCCTGGCTCAAGGTTAAAAGCAACATCTTGCTACCTTGCAAAATAAAAAAAATGCAACCAAAAGAATCTTTATTTAAAGAAATTGTAGACAATCTTGGGATTTCTCATTTGACTGACCGCTACCCCAATAACTTAAGCGGTGGCGAAAGACAACGCGTGGCTCTGGCTAGAGGGATGATATTAAACCCTGAAATACTCCTAGTGGACGAAGCATTTTCTTCTCTAGACGCCCTTAGCAAGCTGTCCGGATACAATCTGTTTTTGTCCTTACATGAAAGATTCAAGCCTACGACTCTAATCATCACCCATGACCTTGATGAAGCTTTGTATCTAGCTGACAGCATCGTCGTCTTAAGTCGTGGAGAATGCCGGCAATTGAATAACAAGGCAAAGGGACATAAGAAGACCGATAAGATTTACCTGGAGCATTTAAGCATAATTGAAACGCTCGTTAGAGGAGAGAATTTTGATGAAAAACATTATTAAGCTTTTCGCTGCAGCTGTTTTCCTCATTCTTTTATGGCAAGTCGGAAGTATTTTGATGGATAGCAACATACTGCCTGCTCCCTATCCTGTGATATCGAATACTATAAAAAATTTCAACGGGAAGCTATTGATGCACAGTTTGTACAGCTTAAAGAGAATATTTCTAGGAATAACGTTAGCCGCATTAACAGCATGGCCTATTGGAATAATGCTGGGTTATCATAATAAGCTGGACAGCTTGATATCACCTGTAATCTACCTTCTTTATCCTGTTCCCAAGATAGCCCTTTTGCCTATTTTCATGCTTTTATTCGGCTTGGGAGACGCGACTAAAATTTCCATGATATATATAATCATATTTTTTCAGATACTCGTCAATACCAGAGATACTGTCAGGGTCATAAATCCCTCGTTGTTTTATCCATTGAAAGTATTGGGGGCATCAAAAACACAGATTTTCATCCACGTACTTGCTCCTTACAGCCTGCCTTCACTAGTATCCTCTATAAGAATCGCACTGGGAACGGGAATTGCAGTTCTTTTCTTTTCTGAAACATTCGGTTCCCAATATGGTCTCGGTTATTTTATCATGGACAGCATGATGAGAATCGACTACATAGGCATGTTTTCCGGAATTTTAACTTTGAGCATTTTAGGCCTATTGCTCTTTACAGCAACTGAGTATATCGAAAAAAAAATTATCAATCATTAAAAACAAATATTATCTTTTGAAATCAAGGGTATAAATTTGTGTAATAACGAAATGGAGGATTACATATGAAACGAATTGAAAGCTTTTCAGTCGACCACGAAAAACTTCAAAAGGGTGTATATGTATCTCGAATAGACAAATTTGGAGATACCACCTTAACTACGTTTGACATCAGAATGAAAAAACCAAACGTCGATGCAGTATTGGGCACCGGTGATATTCATGCAATTGAACACCTTGGTGCGACTTTTTTGCGGAACCATGAAATGTACTCATCCCACACAGTCTACTTTGGACCTATGGGCTGCAGAACCGGTTTCTACCTGATTTTAGAGGGTTCATATCAATCTAGGGACATCGTTCCTCTTCTCAAGGACTTGTTCCAATTCGTCAAGGATTTCACTGATGCCGTGCCTGGCGCAAGCCCAGTAGAGTGTGGCAATTATTCGGATATGGATTTAGAAACCGCCAGAAACGAGGCTGCAGAGTTTTACAATCTGTTAAAGGACATTCCCGAGGAAAACTTAAGCTACCCTAGCTGAAAAAATCCAAAGATCATCTTTTGATCTTTGGATTTTTCCTTGTATTTATTTACATATCGAATTTTTCATGAATGTGCTTCATGGCTTCTTTTCCTTTATCCTTATTGATTATGCAGGATATCTTTATTTCAGATGTGGAAATCATCTGAATGTTCACCCCTATTTCGTATAAAGATTCAAAAAACTTGGATGCTACCTCAGCGTTAGCAACAACTCCAGTCCCAACCACTGATAGCTTTGCAACGCCTTTGTCGTATTCTACTTTTTCTGCACCAACTTCAAATGCAAACTTTTGAGCTATATCCACAGCTGTCTGCAGCTCATCCAATGCAACTGTAAATGTAATGTCGTTAACATTGTTCCTATTTACGTTTTGAACTATCATATCAACGTGGATATCAGCTCTGGCAAGAAGCGAAAATAGATTGAAAGCTATACCCGGCTTATCCGGCACCTCCATTACAGATATTTTTGCGATATTTTCATCTAGGGATATGCCCCTGATCAATACTTTTTCCATTTTGTTTACCTCCCCTATTATAGTTCCTTCATTGTCATTGAAGCTGGATCTGACCTCCAATGCTACATTGAACCTTCCGGCCATCTCCACGGATCTTGGATGAAGCACTTTAGCACCAAGAGCCGCCAGCTCCAATACTTCGTCATAGCTAATCGAATTTATCTTCTTTGCACTAGGCACTATTCTCGGATCGGCGGTATAGACTCCATCGACATCAGTGAAAATCTGACATTTGTCTGCCTTTAGAGCAGCAGCCAGTGCTACCGCTGTCGTATCTGATCCCCCTCTACCAAGGGTAGTTATATCCAGATCCTTGTTTATTCCTTGAAATCCCGCAACTATTACGATCTTCCCAGCCTTGAGCTCTTTTTCAATTCGCTCAGTATTTATAGCATCTATTTTGGCCTTGCTGTGCCTAGAGGATGTAAGTATCCCGCACTGAGCACCTGTCAGTGATATAACATCCTGGCCCATGCTTTGAATGGCCATGGCAAGCAGAGCTATTGATATTTGTTCCCCAGTGGACAAAAGCATATCCATCTCTCTTTTATGGGGGTTTTCATTAATCTTGTAAGCCATTTTAACCAAATCGTCTGTAGTGTCTCCCATAGCCGATACCACCACGACCACATTGTTGCCTGATTCTTTTGTCTTTATGACCCTTTTAGCGACATTTTTAATTCTGTCTATATCTCCAACACTTGTACCACCGTATTTTTGCACTATTAAGTTTTTCATTTGTTATTCCTTTCTTGGATATGATTCAAGCTGATTTATTGAACTATTCTTGCATAAAACAGTTCATTACCCATATCTGCAATTCTTTGTGCCAGATCATTCACTGTGTATGCCCTTAGCTCTTCAGTTACTACGAATATCTGACTTTTCTCAACCATCATCTTTTTGACTCTTGATGTCTCATCTATCATATCAATTATTTTTTTAAATTCTTCGTGATTTTTTATATCAACTCTTAAGTAATACTTTCCTTGGAAAATATCCAGTTTCTTGTTTTCCACCGTTTTATCCAGAATGATGTCGTCTCGCCTCTCGGAGTTGTTGATTATGTACAAGAGATCTCCAACTACTGCATTGGCAGTTGCGTTTTTCCCTGCTCCCTTGCCGTAAAACTGCAATTCTCCTATAATGTTTCCGTGGATTGATACGATATTGAATTCTTCATTTACATTGCTCATGATATTCTTTGACGACAAGAGCACAGGCTCTACCGTTGCGCAGTATTTACCATCATCCATTTTTGAATGTGCAAGATACTTGAGTACATACCCTAGATTATCGAACATTTCCATGTCCGATTTTGAAACCTCTCTGATGCCCCTCTTGTAAATATCTTCATCTTTTATATGACATCCAAATGCCAATGATGACAATATCGCGAGTTTTCTGGAAACATCGAATCCGTCAACATCCGCGCTTGGATCCGCCTCAGCAAAGCCCAGCTCTTGAGCCTCTTTTAATACATCATCGAAATCTCTGCCTTCGCTGGACATTTTAGAGAGTATGAAATTTGAAGTTCCGTTCAGTATTCCTTTTATTTCATCTATCCGATTGATCTTAAGTGTTTCCTTCAATGAAGTGATTATCGGTATTCCGCCTCCCACACTGGCCTCGAACAAAAACATCACGTTATTTTCTTCGGCAAGTTTTAAAAGCGTGTCAAGATATTCAGATACAACTGCCTTATTAGCTGTAATTACATGTTTTTTGTTTCTCATTGCATCCTTCATGTAGCTGTATTCCGGTTCCATCCCCCCCATGGCGAAGATGACAGCCTCAATCTCTTGGTCCTCAAGAATTTCATCAAAGGAATCTGTCAGCAAGTCCTCAGAGACATCCAGTTTTCTCTTTTTCGTCTTATCTCTAACCAAAACCTTCTTTATATTTACTTTTTCTTGAGCATTTGCAAAATAATTGCCTTTTTCTTCATTTATTATCTCGTATACGCCCGTACCCACGGTGCCCATTCCCAGCAGTGCTATCTTCATGCCTTCACCTCAAAATTTCTTTATATTATTTATTTTGTATTTATACTAAAAACACTTGTTTTTTACACGAAAACATTTTATCATAGATAATAGACAAATACAACAACGATAGTAAATTTTAATGGAGGTTTTTTTAATGCTTAAATACAACAGCACACGTTCCAATATCACTGCGATGCCATCTGAAGCTATTCTGAAAGGCATATCTTCAGATGGAGGTTTGTTTGTACCCGAGGATTTCCCAAAAATAGAAGTCGAAAGTTTAAACGGCAAAAGCTACGAAGAAATTTGTTTCCAGGTGCTTTCAAGATATTTCCACGAGTTTGACCAAGGGGACTTGAAAGATATGATTAGCCAATCCTATGGTAAATTCAACACCAAGGAAGTAACCCCCTTGGCTGCTTTTGGAGATCTAAATTTTCTGGAATTATACCACGGTCCAACTTTGGCTTTTAAGGATGTAGCCTTGAGCATACTGCCTCATCTTTTGACTGCTTCAGCTAAAATTCAAGATGTAGATGATGAAATAGTCATACTTACAGCAACTTCCGGAGATACAGGCAAAGCCGCTTTGGAAGGATTTGCAAATGTAAAAGGCACAAGCATAGTTGTGTTTTTTCCAAATGACGGAGTCAGCATGATACAGCGAAAACAAATGACGACTCAATCCGGAGAGAATGTTCATGTAATTGCTATTGAAGGCAACTTCGATGATGCGCAAAGGGGAGTCAAGGAAATCTTCAGCGACGAAGACTATAATAAATTGTTGAAAAAAAATGGATTCGTTCTCTCTTCCGCCAACTCTATCAATATAGGAAGACTCGTTCCGCAGATAGTCTACTATTTCGACTCTTATATCAAATCTGTAGAATCTGGAAAAATAAAAATGAACGATCCTGTAAACTTTACTGTTCCTACAGGCAACTTTGGGAACATCCTTGCAGGCTATTATGCAAAAAATATGGGATTGCCAATAAATAAGCTAATTTGTGCTTCCAACGATAACAATGTTTTGTTCGATTTCTTCAAAACCGGAGAATACGACAAAAACCGACCTTTCATCAAAACCATATCCCCTTCCATGGATATTTTGGTTTCAAGCAATTTTGAAAGGCTTTTATACCACGTATCGAACTTTGATAGTGATTTTGTAAAAAAAGCAATGGACGACTTATCGAGCCTAGGAAAATACAAAGTATCCGATGAAATCAAAAATACAATATCCGAGAATTTTTATGGCAATTACTGTGATGAAAAAGATACTCTAAAAACCATAAAGAATGTTTATGACAAATACGGATATGTAATTGATCCCCATACTGCAGTAGGGTGCAAGGTATACGAAGACTACAAATTAGAGACAGGAGACAACACTTATAATATAATACTGTCAACCGCCAGCCCTTACAAGTTTACAAAATCAGTTTACGAAGCCATATTCGGTCCGTCTGAACTTGATGATTACACATTGATTGAAAAGCTGTCAGAAAGCACGGGTTTGTCCCTGCCCAATGAACTGATTGCCATGTGCACATCAGAAGATTTACATAAAAAAGTATGCGACTCTCATAAAATGAAGGAAAGCATAACTGAAATACTGTTATGATTAATAAAGATAGACTTTTCAAGGTAACTGTCCCGGCAACATCGGCAAACCTTGGGCCTGGATTTGATACATTCGGACTAGCCCTTGGCTTGTACAATAGCTTTACTATTGGACGATCAGATGAAATGGTGTATAAGGGATGTGATCCAAAGTATCAAAACGAGGAAAATCTTGTATACCAATCTGCAATGGCGCTATTTAAAAAACACCACCAAGATGATTCATATGCTGAGAACCTGTATATCGAATTTAATACAGATATACCTACAGGTCGGGGACTTGGAAGCAGTGCTTCATGCATAGTAGCAGGACTTATGGGAGCAAACCTGATATTGGACGAGCCTTATGATACAAATGAGTTATTTCAGATCGCATGCGAACTGGAAGGCCATCCTGATAACATTTCTCCAGCTTTTTTTGGCGGGCTGACAGTCAGCACTAAAACAGACACGGGTTTTTATTGTAAAAAAGCTCCTTTATCTTCGGAATTAAAATTTCACGTTATTATCCCAGGGTTTGAAATTTCCACTAGAGAGGCTCGTGAAATTATATCCGACAGCGTGTCCTTGAAAACTGCAAGCTTGAATATAGCCAACAGCTCAATACTTCTTTTATCTCTGATTTCTGGAGATGCCGAAGGAATAGTTATTGGCTCCAAAGATCATATGTATGAAGATCAAAGAAAAACCTTGGTGAAAAACTTTGATTCAATCAAGATATCCGTCATTAAAAACGGAGGATTAAGCTGTACCTTCAGTGGTTCCGGCCCTGCCCTTTTGTGCGTAAGCAAAAACAATATGTTGAACACGGCTAAAATTAAAAGTCATTTATACCTCCTCGATGAAGGATGGATGCTGGTTAATCTTCCAGTGGATGATTTTGGGGCCTTTTTCGAGATTTTATAAAGGATGTGTAGGCATGCTCACCAAATACCTAATCGTAAGTAAAGATATACTTCCGGAGTATTACGACAAAGTTCTGGAAGCAAGAAACTTAATTGAAAGCGGCAGACAAAAGAACATAAGCGATGCAGTAAAAGCTGTAGGCATAAGCCGCAGCACATATTATAAATACAAAGATTTCATTTTTTCTCCTTCAAATCACTTGGGAAGAAAGGCGACCCTCAGCTTTATACTCGAACACAAAAAAGGCATCCTGTCTCACCTTCTTAATATATTAGCTGAGGAAAATGCCAACATACTTACCATCAATCAAGATATACCAATCAACAACAGCGCCATCGTCAATATTACTTTGGATGTACTGGAGCTAAACCTGTCGATGGACCAGCTTATGGATAAGCTGAAAGGTCTGGAGGGTATAACAAAAGTCAGGCTGCTTGCTATCGAATGAGATAATTCAAGACATGAGAAAAGCCCTATTAAGGGCTTTTCTCATGTCTTGCTTTTTATTCCTTTATAATTGATTTCAGTTGGAAGTCTGCATAGCTTTCCATGCCGTGTTCGGTAATATCCAAACCTTCCAGTTCTTCTTCTCTTGATACCCTAAGTCCTACAAGCTTGTCTATTGATTTAAAGAGTATGAATGCCGTAGTCATTGTCCAAGCTGCGACAGCCAATACGCCTATCAATTGAGTCAGCAGCAAAGATGCGCCACCACCATAGAACAACCCGCCGTCTACTGCGAAAAATCCTACCATCAATGTTCCCAAAGCTCCACATACTCCGTGAACGCTTACCGCACCAACCGGATCGTCAATTTTAAGAACATGATCTACAAACTCTACTGAGAATACAATAACTACACCTGCTATAGCTCCAATTATAGCAGCACCTATCGGTGTTACTGATGCTGTTCCTGCTGTAATTCCAACAAGTCCTGCCAATGCACCATTTAAAGTCATACTTACATCAGGTTTGCCATATTTTATCCATGTAACTGCCATTGACATTATTGCGCCCATTGCAGCAGCTAAGTTCGTGGTAATAAATATGCTCGCTATAGCTTCAGCATTTTCAAGACCGGATGCAGCCAATTGAGATCCTGGGTTAAAACCAAACCATCCGAACCAAAGTATAAATACTCCTAGTGCTCCCAATGTTATGCTGTGACCTGGTATAACCTTCGCTTTTCCTTCTTTTGTGTACTTTCCTATTCTCGGTCCTATTACTGCCGCTCCAACAAGAGCTGCCCATCCACCAACAGAGTGTACAACTGTTGATCCAGCAAAATCAACAAATCCTAATTCTGCAAGGAATCCGCCACCCCAAATCCAGTGTCCTACTATAGGGTAAATAATCAGTGATATGAAAAAGCTGTAAGAAAGGTAAGAAACAAACTTTGTCCTTTCCGCCATAGCTCCTGAAACTATTGTAGCTGCCGTTGCGCAAAATACCGTTTGAAAAATCAGGAATGCGAAAGTAGGAACTCCAAAATCATACGTCCCTTTTACAAACAAGTCCAGGCTTCCTATGACCCCGCCTATGCTGTCTCCAAACATGATTCCAAATCCAAATACCCAGTAGATTATTGAACCTACTGAAAAGTCCATAATATTTTTCATTATTATGTTACCTGCATTTTTTGCTCTGGTGAAACCTGTTTCAACCATCGCAAACCCCGCTTGCATAAAAAACACTAGCACCGCACCAAGCAATACCCATACCGTATCCAAAGAAACTGCCATTTCCATATCCATATCTATCCCTCCGTTTATTTCATCTTTATTAATTTTTCCTCTTATTTGTGATATAATTTCACTGTGTAGTGTAAGGCCATCTTGCAGGATGGCTGATTTGCATTTCGGGCGCCATATAAACCCGGGATGCATTTTTTTGTATTAATTCAGTGCCGATGTGCCTTCTTCGCCAGTTCTGATTCTTATTGCATTTTGAATTTCATAAATGAAGATCTTACCTGAACCAATTTCATTTGATCCCAAAACTTCTTTCGCAATTCTTACTACTTCCTTGACAGGTACGACTGAGACTACCACCTCAACTTTTATCTTTGGCAACAAGTCGATTTTGTACTCATTTCCTCGATAAAACTCTGTTTTTCCTTTTTGCATTCCGCATCCAAGCACCTGAGTAACCGTCATGCCGGTGATTCCTATTGAGTTAAGCCCATCTTTCAAGTCTTCGAGTTTGCTTCCCTTTGTGATGATTTCAATTTTCGTCAATTTGTCTGACATGTTTATTCCTCCTCATAAATTACTAACGGCGCCTATATATTTCTATATAGACGCCGTTGTCTTTCAATTTAATTATTCTACAATTTCAAAACTGTAAAATAAAAAAAGTCTGCATTTGGGTAAATACAGACTTCATCGTCGTTATTAACTTGTTTCAACTTGTTGGACTTATTATAGCCTACAATTCAAGTCTATGTCAATACTTTTTCAAAACTTTTTGATTTGTTTTTCAAAATGTTTCATTTCAGATGTTTTTTAAAAAGTCCACAATGTCTATGGCTCTAGGAGGACAACCTAGCAGTGACTTGTCGAAATTTGATGTGCAGATTCCAATTCCTAAGTTTCCATTCTTACCTTTAAACCCCTGTCCTATGCATATTTTGTCCTTTATATTTCTCAAATCACCTGTTTCGTCGAGTCTATCAAGGGCACGTAACAAACTTCCATAACAAGCGCTGCAGGCATCCACTTCCTCAACAAACTTTGGCTTCTTAACTTTTCTTTTCGATGTGATTGAGTTGGTGGTGTTTTTTGCCTCATTGATTTCAAGGATGTTTGCAATTTCAGTTCTTGAGCTGCCTACGCCTAATTTTTCAGCCATTTTTATGTAGGGAACTTCATCCAAGGAGTATCCCATTAGTTCGCAAACATAAGAATCACATAATACAGGATCAGTTGCAGCGATTATCCTATTCATGGATACAGGATTTCCTCCTTCTTCAAAATTCAAATCTCCACATATCCCATCCACCAATATAAAATCATTCTTTGCAACAGTGTTCAAATGGGCGATGGGCTTGTGAAGTCCCATGGTGTGGAATTTGCGCTTTTCCTGGTTGGTTATGACCCCCTTGTTATTCTTCAGGGCACATGTTACGCCGGTCTGACAATGTCCTTTAAGCACCGGCATGTTGATCATAAAATCAACTTCCATTGCACTGTCACATATGTTTATGTTGACTCCTTTACAATCATATGAGCTGAAGGAGTCCTTTTGGGTATCCACAAGTTTGACTCCGTACTTTCTTTTTAAATCCTTATACCCGCATATGTCAAATGCTTCAGAGGTCCTGTCCCCAACCCAAGAGCCTTCAATGACAGAAATGTCTTCATACCCCTTATCTTTAAGATATTCGATAGCTCCAGCTACCATTTCCGGATGAGTCGTAGCCCCCTCCTGTGCAGGTTTAGCGACAACCAGGTTAGGCTTTATACCTATTTTCTTTTTTCTGTCTCCAATCAGATCTTCTATTTGAACCTCATGCAAAATCTTTTTAGCCATCTCTTTTGGATTGCTCCCGTATACTACATAAATATCATTTCTATTCATTATCTGTCCCTCCTTTACATAACTTATCCTATAACAATAGCTTGCACGATGCAATGTCCCATATATACGACTCATACAAAATTAATTATGCATTAATACCTAAAAAAGCCCTGAACAATTCAAAAAACGAATCATCCAGGGCTTTGATATTTACTTTATTACGCTTTTTCCCATTAAATACTTGTCAACTTCTCTTGCTGCCAGCTTACCTTCCTGAATAGCCCAAACAATAAGGCTCTGACCACGTCTCATGTCTCCTGCTACAAACACTTTTTCTTCACTGGTCTCAAAGTCCTCGTATTCTGCCATTACGTTGCTTCTGGGGTCTCTGTCTAGCTTAAGCTCTTCGGGTATGGTATCTTCCGGGCCTAAAAATCCCATTGCAAGGAGAACCATATCAGCTTTCCACACCTTTTCAGTTCCCGGTATTTCCTTTGGATACATTCTGCCTTGATCATCCTTGGTCCATTCAATTTGAACAGTATGGACCTCTTTGACCTTTCCATTCTCGTCTCCAATGATTTTTTTAGTGTTTATGAGATAATTCCTTGGATCTCTTCCATACAGGCTGATAGCCTCTTCCTGGCCATAATCGACTTTTAGCTTCTTAGGCCACTCCGGCCATGGGTTTGATGATTCCTGCCTCTTCTCAGGGGGCTCAGGCATTATCTCAAACTGGTATACACTGTTGCATCCATGCCTGATGGATGTCCCCACGCAGTCTGTGCCTGTATCTCCTCCACCGATTATAATTATGTCTTTATCCTGAGCGCTTATGTAGTTTTCATCTTCTAAGTTTGAATCCAGCAGGCTTTTTGTATTTGCACTTAAAAAATCTACTGCAAAATGAACTCCGTCAAGATCTTTGCCTTCTACATTCAATCCCCTTGCCTTGGTAGCCCCACAGCATAATACCACTGCGTCAAATTCCTCTAAAAGCTTTTTAGCCGGCACGTCCTTGCCCACTTCCGTATTGTAAATGAATTTAATGCCTGATTCTTCCATTACTTTAAGGCGTCTATCTACAAATCTCTTTTCCAGCTTCATGTTGGGAATTCCATACATCAACAATCCGCCTGCCCTGTCGCTTCTTTCATAAATAGTCACGTCATGTCCTACCGCACTCAGGTAATGGGCAGTGGAAAGACCTGCAGGACCTGAACCTACCACAGCGATTTGTCTCCCGGTTGACTTTGCTTTAAAAGGTTTTACCCAACCTTCAGTAAAAGCCGTTTCTATAATTTCGTACTCGATATTGCTTATAGTTACAGACTCCATCTGATAGCCTTCCGTACACGAGCCTTCACAGGGTGCAGGACACACTCTGGATGTAAATTCAGGAAAAGGATTTGTTCTTGTCAACCTTTTATAAGCTTCCATCCATTGGCCTCTATAAACCAAGTCGTTCCACTCCGGAATCAAGTTCTTGACAGGACAGCCTGCAGCCATGCCAGCCAGAAGCACCCCCCCGTGACAGAAAGGAATCCCGCAATCCATACACCTAGCTCCCTGTATTTTCATCTCCTCTTTTGTAAGTGAAACCTTGTATTCGTTCCAATCCTTTATTCGTTCCTGAGGAGGTCTTTTATTTGATTCTTTTCTTTCATATTCCAAAAATCCAGTTGCTTTTCCCATATCTTATATACCTCCTAGTTTCCACTTGCTCTTGAAACATCTTTGTAGTTCTCCTCGAAAGCCACCATCAAAGCCTCATCACCGCTAAGACCCGCCTGGTGTGCCCTTTCGATATTTTCAAGCATTCTCTTGTAATCCTTGGGTATAACTCTGGTAAATCTTGAGGAATAACTCTCCCAATCCTTAAGAATCTTTTGAGCTTGTGGGCTTGCTGTATATTGTACATGCCTTTCTATCATAGCCTTGACTTGGTCAAGTTCTTCTGATGACTCGATTTTTTCAAGATTGACCATCGCTTTATTACAATAAATCTCGTCAAAATCAAGAATATATGCTATTCCACCAGACATTCCAGCCCCAAAGTTGCGTCCTGTTTTACCTAAAATCACGACTTTTCCACCTGTCATATACTCACAACCATGATCGCCTACACCTTCGACTACTGCTATTGCTCCGCTATTTCTGACACAGAAACGCTCACCGGCAATACCGTTGATATACGCTTCTCCTTCTGTAGCTCCATAGAAACCTACATTCCCGATAAGAATATTATCTTCCGGAGCATAGTCTGCAGTTTTAGGAGGATAAACGACAATCTTTCCACCTGACAATCCTTTGCCTATATAGTCATTGGCATCGCCTTCAAGTTCAAGTGTCATGCCCTTAGGTACGAAAGCACCGAAGCTTTGACCGGCGGAGCCTACGAACGTAACCTTAATGGTATCCTCAGGAAGACCTTCTTCGCCATATTTTTTGGTTATTTCACTACCTATTATCGTGCCTACCACACGATCTATGTTGTTTATTTTAAGCTTTGCTCTTATCGGCTTCTTGTCTTCAAGAGCAGGCTTGCACATTCTAAGAAGCTTTTTCATATCAAGTGACAGTTCTAAATCGTGGTTTTGCTCTTTGGTGTTGAACCTTCCCACATCGCTTCCTACATATGGCTGATACAATATTTGTGACAAATCTAATCTGGCAGCTTTCCAATGCTTGACATTTTCTTTTGGTCTCAGCTTGTCAGTTCTTCCCACAACCTCGGGTATGGTTTTGAATCCAAGCTTGGCCATGATTTCTCGCATCTCTTCTGCTATGAACCTCATAAAATTCTCTACGTGCTCCGGTTTTCCTGTGAAATTTTTTCTTAGATTCTCATCTTGAGTCGCAACACCCACAGGGCAGGTATTCAGGTTGCATACCCTCATCATAATGCATCCTAAAACGATAAGGGGAGTCGTAGCAAATCCGAATTCTTCAGCCCCCAGCATGGCCGCAATTATAACGTCTCTACCAGACAGAAGCTTGCCATCGGTTTCCAGCACCACTCTGTCTCTAAGCTTATTAAGCAGCAGGGTTTGATGAGTTTCAGAAAGGCCCAATTCCCATGGCAGTCCTGTATTTCTTATGCTTGTTCTTGGAGAAGCACCTGTGCCTCCGTCATATCCGCTGATAAGTATTACATCTGCTTTACCCTTTGCAACACCCGCAGCGACTGTTCCAACGCCTACTTCAGAAACGAGCTTTACGTTTATCCTTGCATTCCTGTTGGCGTTTTTAAGGTCGTGAATCAATTCAGCAAGATCCTCGATTGAGTATATATCGTGGTGGGGAGGTGGCGATATCAAGCCAACCCCTGGAGTTGAGTGACGGGTTTTTGCTATCGTAGGGTATACCTTTCTTCCCGGAAGCTGCCCTCCTTCTCCTGGCTTAGCACCTTGAGCCATTTTAATTTGAATCTCTTGTGCATTTACCAGATAACTGCTGGTAACTCCGAATCTACCTGATGCAACCTGCTTTATGGCGCTGCATTTTGTATCCCCGTTCTCCATGGTTTTGTATCTTTCTGTATCTTCTCCACCTTCGCCAGTATTGCTTTTTCCCCCTAAACGGTTCATTGCTATGGCCAAGCATTCGTGGGCTTCCTTGCTTATTGATCCGTAAGACATTGCTCCTGTCTTAAATCTTTTTACTATTGAATCTACCGATTCGACTTCCTCAATTGGAATCGAATCGCCCTCTCCCATATTGAAATCCAAAAGATGCCTCAAGGTATAAACTTCTTCGTTGTTGATCTTTTGGGAGTATTCTTTGAACAGCTTGTAATCACCTTCCCGACAAGCCTTTTGCAGCATATATATAGTTTCAGGGTTGTAGAGATGAACCTCTCCGTCATCCTTGCACTGGAAATATCCTCCGATTTCCAGGCTGTCTGCATATGGAGAATTCTCATCATATGCACTTTCATGCCTCATAAGATTTTCTATAGCTATCTCTTCAAGTCCGATACCTTCCAATCTGGATGGAGTCATCGTGAAGTACTTGTCTACCATGTCCCTTTTCAATCCTATGGCTTCGAATATTTGGGCTCCGTGATAGCTTCTGATAGTCGATATTCCCATCTTGGTAAGGACTTTCAGTATGCCTTTGACAGAAGCCTTTATAAAGTTCTTCTTTCCTTCCTCATAAGTCTGTCCCTCAAGCAGGTCATTTTTTGCCAAGTCCTTGATGGTCTCGTAAGCAAGGTAAGGATTTATGGCAGTCACACCATATCCTAATAGTGTACAGAAATGGTGTACTTCTCGTGGTTCTCCCGATTCTAGCACAATTCCAACGCTGGTTCTTATTTCACGTCTGATCAAGTGATGGTGCAGGCCAGATGATGCCAGCAGTGCAGGAATTGCAGCCAGCTTCTTGCTTACTCCCCTATCTGTAAGGATTATAATGTTGGCTCCCTCTTCAAGAGCTTTGTCAGCCTCTTTGAAAAGCTTATCCAGTGCTCTCTCGAGAGCTCTTGCTCCACCTTTTGGATTATATAGAATTGATAAAGTTGCAGATTTGAACTTTTTGTTGTTCAAATGTTTTATCGTGTTTAATTGTTCGTTCGTCAAAATTGGATGATCCAAAAACATGCTATTGGATTTTTCATCATCAGGTTCCAGTAAATTCCCTGCTCCTCCGAGAAGCACGCTGCTCGATGTTATGATTTCCTCCCTGATTCCGTCAATCGGTGGATTGGTTACTTGTGCGAATAGCTGCTTGAAATAAAGGTACAGCATCTGGGGCTTTTCAGACAATACCGCCAAAGGAGAGTCCATGCCCATGGATCCTATAGGATCCACGCCTTCGCAGGCCATAGGTTGAACTATTTTTGTAATATCTTCAAAAGTATACCCGAAGGCTTTTTGTTGGGCTATAAGGTCTTCTCTGGCTGCAGATGGTTTTTCAACCTCCACAGGAAGATCGTTCATTTTCAAGATATGCTTTTCTGTCCATTTTTTATACGGATGAAGCAGAGATACGTTTTTCTTGATTTCTTCATCAGATATTATCCTTTGTGCCTCCGTATCGATCAAAAGCATCTTTCCTGGCTCAAGCCTACCCTTGTACTTTACGTTTTCAGGCTTGATATCCACAACGCCCACCTCAGATGCAAGGATTACCTTGTCGTCTTTGGTCACATAATATCTTGAAGGTCTAAGACCGTTTCTATCCAAAACGCCACCTATCACTTGACCGTCGGTGAATCCCATCGCCGCAGGACCATCCCATGGTTCCATCAGGAAATTGTTGAATTCATAGAAGCCTCTTTTTTCTTCCGACATCATATTGTCTTTCTCCCATGGTTCAGGTATCATCATCATCACCGCATGGGGCAGGGATCTTCCCGTAAGATACATGAATTCCAAGCTGTTGTCAAACATGGAAGAGTCGCTTCCCGTTTCGTCAACAATGGGATATACCTTCTCTATGTCGTCAAACAAGGGAGAATCTATACATTTTTGTCTGGCTTTCATCCAGTTTACATTACCTCTGATAGTATTGATTTCACCGTTGTGAACGATGTATCTATTCGGATGCGCCCTCTCCCAGCTTGGAAAGGTATTTGTGCTGAATCTTGAGTGAACCATCGCCAAAGCTGAAATAAAATCCAAATCTGACAGGTCGAGATAAAAGGTTCTAAGTTGAGAGGCTGTTAGCATACCTTTGTAAACAATTGTTCTTGAAGACAAACTGGCCACATAAAATGTTCCTCCTTTGTCTTCGCACATAGGTACTATTGCTTTTTCAGCTCTTTTTCTGATAGTGTAGAGTTTTCTTTCAAAGTCCATATAATCTTTGATGTCTTCGCCTTTTTCTATGAACACCTGTATGAATCTAGGCATAACAGATCTTGCACCGTCACCGATTTGAGTCTTGTCAATGGGAACTTCTCTCCATCCAAGTATCTTTTGACCTTCTTCAATCGCAATCTTCTCGAATACTTCCTTTTGGGTTTTTCTAAAGTCATCGTATCTGTGGGCAAATATCATACCTACGCCGTAGTTGCCTTGTTCAGGTAGTTCAAATCCCAGCACTTCACATTCTCTCTGGAAAAACACATGAGGTATTTGAACCATGATTCCCGCACCGTCTCCGGTATTTTCGTCAGCGCCGCTTGCACCTCTGTGGCTAAGGTTTTCAAGTACAGTCATAGCCTCATCTATGATATCATGAGACTTGTTTCCCTTAATGTTAACAACAAATCCCATTCCACATGCGTCGTGTTCATAAGCCGGATCATAAAGTCCTTGTTTCGTTGGTAAATCGTTAGTTCGCATAATACACACCCTTTGTAAGAATTTTCAGAATATTTTGTTTTCTAATTATTATATTGATTTTCCCTTTAAATTACAAACTTTTTTTTTAGTGAAACCAATTACAGAATCGTTTATTTTTAAACGATGTATAAAGACTAAGAGGATAAAAGAATTGCTCAATCGGCAATCCTTTTATCCTCCCAGGTAAGCTTTCTTAATTTCATCCTTGTTCAAGAGTTCCTTAGCATCGCCTTCTGCAACAATTTTTCCGGTTTCCAAAACATATGCCCTGTTTGCTATTTGCAAAGCTCTGTTTGCATTTTGCTCCACAAGTAATATTGTAGTTCCGGCTTTGTTTATATCTTCAATAATATTGAAAATCTGATCTACCAGGATTGGTGCTAGTCCCATAGAGGGTTCATCCATAAGTAGAATTTCAGGCTTTGACATAAGCGCTCTTCCGATGGCCAGCATCTGCTGTTCTCCGCCACTTAAAGTTCCTGCTATCTGTTTTCTTCTTTCTTTTAATCTTGGAAATCTTGTAAATACGTTTTCCATGTCCTGTTCAAGTTCCGATTTGCTCTCTTTTCTGATGAAAGCCCCCATTTCCAAGTTCTCAAGCACGGTCATCTGGGCAAATATCCTTCTTCCTTCAGGGGCATGAGCCATGCCCAGGTTTATCATATTATGTGGTTGTACGTTTTTGATATCCTGACCTTTCAGGAATACGCTTCCATTGGTCGGTTTCAATACTTTAGACAAGGTTTTTAAAATAGTTGTTTTTCCGGCGCCATTGGCACCTATCAAAGTAACTACTTCCCCTTGTTTGACTTCAAAGCTTATATCCTTGATAGCATGGATTTTCCCGTAGTAAACATCAATATTCTGTACTTTTAACATTTGGTTTCCTCCTATTCTCCAAGATAAGCTTTGATGACATTCGGATTAGATTTGATCTCATCCGGCTTTCCTTCAGCAATTATTTTTCCATAGTCTATTACCGTTATCTTTTCACAAATTCCCATTACCAGACTCATATCGTGTTCTATCAAAAGAACCGCAATATTAAACTTGTCCCTAATAAAGTGTATAGTCTCCATCAGTTCTTTGGTTTCATATGGATTCATGCCTGCCGCTGGCTCATCAAGCATCAGTATCTTAGGCTTTGTAGCCAGCGCTCTGGCTATTTCCAATTTACGCTGCTTGCCATAGGGCAGATTTTTAGCTAATGTCTTGGCATACATCTTCATGTCAAAAATGTCTAAAAGCTCCATCGCGCTTTCATGTGCTTTCTTTTCTTCTTTCCAGTATGTGGGCAATCTGAATATTCCCTGAATTAAATTGTAGCTCATCTGATTATGATATGCAATCTTTACATTATCCTCAACAGTCAGGTCTTTGAATAGCCTTATGTTCTGAAATGTCCGAGCTGCTCCAATTTCGACTATATCATATGGTTTTTTGCCCACCGTGTTTTTACCGTCAAGAGTTATGGATCCTTCGGTAGGGAGGTATACTCCTGTAAGCATATTGAAAACAGTGGTCTTCCCCGCACCGTTTGGCCCTATCAAGCCAACAAGCTCGCTTTGATCTATTCTGATTTCAAATCCGTCAACGGCTGTGAGCCCGCCAAATCTTATAGTGAGATCTTTTACTTCTAAAAGAGCCATTATACATTCCCTCCTTTATCGTCATCTCCGCCGGCTTCCTTCTTTACTTCCTTTAAAAAAGCTTTCGGCGAGTGCATAAGGGAATCCATAGAAAACTCAGCTGTCCCAAATATTCCTTGGGGCCTGAAAATCATCATAACTACTAATACGAATGAATAAATCAACAATCTATATTCTGAAAAACCTCTTAGGACTTCTGGCAATGACGTCAGCACCCCAGCTGCCAATATAGTGCCTGTGAGGCTGCCCATGCCTCCGAGAACTACGATTACGACTATTTCAACTGATTTCATGAAGTTGAATATCGCAGGGTCTAAATATGCCATGTAGTGGGCGAACAGCCCTCCGCCTATGCCGGCAAAAAAAGCCGAAATTGTAAATCCTATAGCTTTGTACTGGGTTGTTTTGATGCCCACAGCCTCTGCAGCGATTTCATCCTCCCTTATAGACATAATAGCCCTTCCGTGACGAGATTTTATGAGTGCAAAGAGAATCGCCAAAACCGCTACCGTTATCCAATATGCATTGGTAAAGTTTGCAAGTCTGGGAATCCCCGTCAATCCTTGAGCTCCCCCTGTAAATCTGATGTTGTTAATAACAACACGGATTATTTCTCCAAAGCCCAAAGTAATAATTGCCAGATAATCCCCTCTAAGTCTAAGGGCCGGCAATCCTATAAGGTAACCGATGACTCCCGACATAATGCCTCCAAACAACAATGCAACTCCAAGGTGCATGATTACAGGGAGCTCCATGCCCCTCATGCCTATAGATAAAAGCGCGGAGCTGTACGCTCCAACAGCCATGAAACCTGCATGTCCCAAGGCCAACTGTCCTAAAAATCCGAGCGTCAGGTTAAGGCTGCTGGCTACTATGACGTTGATGCATATAAAGACGATGATTCCTTGATAATATCTGTTAATTATATTGTTTTGCATAAGAACCTGTAATACTATGTACAGCAGGGTGACTGCAACGATATTTATAATATAGCTTTTCTTGTTGTTTAAATTCATCGGTCACACCTTCTCTCTTACGTTCTTTCCCAATATTCCTGTGGGTTTTACTGACAATACCACTATCAAGATTCCAAATACTATTGCATCTGCCCACCTTCCGGAAATATATGCTTTCGCAAATGTTTCAACAAACCCCATTATGAATCCTCCAAGCATAGCGCCGGGTATTATGCCTATTCCTCCCAATACGGCAGCAACAAATGCTTTAAGTCCGGGGAGAAGTCCCATTGTAGGAGCTACCTGCGTGTAAGCAACCCCATATAATATTCCTCCCAAGGCAGCCAAGGCTGAACCTATGGCAAATGTCATGGAAATAGTCGTATTGGCATTTATGCCCATCAACGTTGCGGCTTCCTTGTCTTCTGATACTGCTCTCATAGCCTTTCCCGGTTTTGTCTTGTTTACAAAAAAGGTAAGTAGCGCCATAAATGCCACTGACACTAAAAACGTAATTACTGTTATGCTGCTTATTCTCAAGTCTCCAATATGAATCGGTGTGTTCGGAACAATTCTAGGCATTACTTTTGGATCCGCCTTGAATATCACCAATGCTAAATTTTGCAAAAACAAACTCATCGCTATTGCTGTGATAAGAGCTGAAATCCTCGGCGCGTCTCTCAAGGGTTTATATGCAACTCTCTCGATAGCCATGCCCAAGACAGCGCTTCCCAACATGGATATTAAAAAAACCGCCCACACCGGCATTCCTGCAGTTGCAGCCAAAAAAGCAAAATAAGCACCCATCATCATAACTTCACCGTGGGCAAAATTTATCAGCTTGACTATTCCGTATACCATGGTGTATCCCAAAGCTATTACTGCGTAAATACTGCCTACTTGAAGTCCGTTGATCATTTGTTGTATGAAAACCAAGCTAGCTCCTCCTTTCTACTTTAAATTAATATAGGAGAGATAATCTCTCCTATATTATCTTATTTATTCATTTTATATACTACTCTACAACTAACTTTTCAACCAGCTCGTGCTTTCCGTCAACTATTTTAATAATAGCTATATCCTTCTGAGTAGCATCTCCCTGCTCGTCGAATCTTATCGTTCCGGTTACGCCTTTGTACTCTATTGCTGATAAAGCATCTATAATTGCCTGTCCATCAGTCGAGCCTGCATTTTGGATTGCTTCAGCCATTACAAAAGTAGCATCATATCCCAATGCTCCGAGTGCATTAGGCTCTTGATTGTACTTTGCAGCAAATGCTGCTATGAAGTCTTGTACAGTCGGGTCTGGATCTGTTTTTGCAAAGTGGTTTACAAAGTAGTAACCTTCAACCTGCTCTGCATAATCAATCTCGACACTGTCCCAGCCATCTACTCCTACGCAAATCTGCTCAAGTCCCATGTCTCTGATTTGAGTGGTGATCTGTCCAACTGAATCGTAATAATCCGGAAGGAAGATAACATCAGGATTTGCATTTCTGATTTGAGTAAGTGCTGTGCTAAAGTCGACATCATTTGCTGTATATCCAATGTAGTTTGTGACAGTCAGGTTTTCGTCGTTGAAAACAGACCTGTAGGACTCAGCCAAGCCTTCAGAATATGCATCGTCGCTGTTGTAAAGAATCGCAACAGACTCTGCCTCTAAATAATCTATGCTGAACCTAGCAGCTGCCGCAGCCTGATAAGGATCTAGGAAACAAGCCCTGAAAATCGAAGGTGCATCCAAGGTTACATCTGCTGCTGTAGCAGTTGGCGTAAGCATTGGCATGTTGTCTTCAATTGCAAGCTCTTTAACCGCTAGAGTCTCGCCGCTGATGGTTCCGCCGATAATAGCTACAACTTGATCTTGATCTTTAAGCCTGTTGTAAGTACTGATAGCCTCTGCTCTGTCTCCTTTTGTATCATAATCATATACCTCGATCAATCTTCCGTCGATACCGCCGTTTTCATTGATCTCTTCAACAGCAAGCTTTACGCTGTTAACCACGGCACTTCCATAAGCTGCGATGGGACCTGTCGTGGGACCAAATACGCCTATTTTGATAGGACCGCTATCGTCACCATTTGCATCTCCGCCTCCGCATGCCGCAAAGGTAAATGCTGATGCGATCAGCATAATAGCCAATACGCCGCTAAGTAATCTTTTTTTCATTTCTTTTCCCCCTTGTCCTACATTTTTGTGTAATTCAGATATAATATTAATATAAATTATCAGAAAATTCAAGCATTTTTTAAGTCTGCACAATAAAAACAAAAAACAAACCTAAAAAACGCGCCTAAGTAAATTAAGGCGCGCATGGTTGCTGCTAATATAGCCAATAGAGCTGGTGAAGCCTTTATTAATACTCTTTCGCTTCACTTATTATGCTGTTTATTACTTTTTCTACCGTAGTAATTTCTGTTGTCTTGTCGACGTTGCTTCCACAAAACAAAAGACCGTTGTCTATATCTCCCTGAACTGCGGCAATCAATGCATCCGATATGCAATAAGGAGTTGTTTTTGGATCGCAATGGTCAATGCATCTGTAGCATTTTTTAACCGGAACCTTGTCAAGCTCCAGTCTCTTGATCAATTTGTTCATAATAGCCCTTCCCGGCAATCCTACTGGGCTTTGAACGATTACTGCATCTTCTTTTCTTGCATTGACATAAGCCATTTTATAGTTTATGTGAGCATCGCACTCTTCTGTCGCTACGAACCTTGTAGACATTTGAACCCCGGCAGCGCCTTCACTTATGTATCTCGCAACATCTTTACCGTCAAAGATGCCTCCCGCCGCTATTACCGGTATTTTTTTGTTGTATTTTTCTTCAAATGGCTTTAGGTTTTCAATGACATCCTTTAATAGATCCGATAGTGTCGGAGGATTCTCCCTAAGTTCATCAGCAGAAAAACCAAGATGTCCTCCCGCTTCAGGTCCCTCTACTATGACTGCATCTGGTATATAGTCATAGTTTCTTATCCAGAGCTTGGCCATAATCTTTGCAGCTTTGCCCGAGGAAACTATTGGTATGATTTTTGTTTTTGTTCCCTTAACGTATTTTGGAAGATCTTTAGGAAGTCCTGCCCCAGATATAATTACATCGATTTTTTCCTTAACGGCCGCTTCTACCAATTCCTTGTACTGAGTAGCGACTGTCAGTATATTGATGCCTATTATGCCTTTTGGAGAAATTTCTCTGGCTTTTCTTATTTCATTTTGAATAGCTCTTATATTAGCTGCCAGGTTATTTGTTCGGAAATCCTCTTCGTTGAATCCGGTTTGCACCCCGCTAATTACGCCGATACCTCCTTGATTAGCAATGGTACCTGCCAATGATGACAAGGAAACTCCAATGCCCATTCCTCCTTGGATTATCGGAAGCCTTGCTGTTAAATCTCCTATTTTAAGTTCAGGCAAATTCATTTTATCAACTCCATTAATAATAATTTGATTAGCAAATTGTTTGATAATCAAATGATATTCCATAACTTTTTTTTTGTCAATAACAATCCATCTTAAATTAATCTTGCAAATAAATTCTTCGGGTTATATAATTATGGTGTATCTTTTTATATTGTTAAAGTTTATCGTTTACATAACTGCTTTGCCGGTCATGTACTTCTGGAATAAATTTTTAATCAATATAAGAAAAAATATTTAGGAGGCTCTAACATGACCAACGGAACAGTTAAATGGTTTAACGCAGACAAAGGCTATGGATTTATTACTTCAGAGGACGGAAAGGACGTTTTTGTTCACTATTCTCAAATCAACAAAAGCAACTTCAAAACTCTTGAAGAAGGTGAAAAAGTTACATTCGAGATAACTGATGGTGCCAAAGGACCTCAGGCCTCAAACGTAACTCCAGTTTAATTGAAAAAGCCCTGCTATGAGGGCTTTTTTTATTTAGCTTAATCTCCAGTCTCATCCGCTGCAGTATTTTTCATGTATTCATCCATAGCATCTACCACCAGCTTCGAATAATGGACTGCTTCAACTACAGTCTTCGCACCCTGGACTACATCGCCTGAAGCAAAAACTCCTTTTCTTGTAGTTCTGCCGCATCCATCAGCAACCACCAGTCCTCTATCATTTACGTCTATCCCCTTTGTCGTAGAAACGATTTGATTTCTAGGTCCTTGGCTTACTGAAATTATCGTCGAATCTGATGGATAAAACATCTTTTCTCCCGTGATGGTGTCCTTGAACCAAACTCCGTCATCTGTGATTTCCTCAGGAGTTCTATGGTATACAAATTCCACGCCCTCTATTGAAGCGTAATCAAATTCTTTCTTGCTGGCAGAAATCCTGTCTCTTCTGGCAAATACGGTAACACTTCTGGCACCTTTTCTAAGGACTGTTCTAGCAACATCCATGGCCGCATTTCCTGCACCAATGACGTTAACCGTATCTCCCAGCCTATATACATCGGGATTGGTCAGGTAATTTATCGCATAATGAACATTTCCAAGGGTCTCTCCCTTTATGCCAAGTGCATTGGCCTTCCATACACCGGTTCCGATAAAAACCGACTTGTATCCATCTCTAAATAGACTGTCTATATCCATTTCATTGCCTATTGATGTATTCGGACGTATTTTGATGCCCATGGCTAGCATCTTATCGTAGAATTGGTCCAATATTTTTTTCGGCAATCTAAACTCAGGAATCCCGTAACGCAAAACCCCTCCTATTTTATCCTTCGATTCAAAAACAGTCACTTCATAACCTTTTTGAGCCAACAGGATTGCTATAGTTATCCCAGCTGGGCCTGATCCTATAATAGCAGTCTTTATGCCATTTGTTTCCGGGTGTTCAAGTTTAGTCTTGTCGAAATAATTGCCTGAAATAAAGTTTTCAATACTGCTGACGTGTATCGGCATGCCTTTCTTATTCAATATGCAGTGGCCCTCACATTGTCTTTCATGGTCGCATATCAGTGAACAAACCAAAGTCATGGGATTGTTCTCAAAAAGCATTTGTCCAGATTCGGTTATTTGTTTATCCAGCAGTAGCTGGATCATCTGAGGTATGGGAGTGTTCACAGGACAACCCTGTCTGCACAAGGGCTTTTTGCATTGCAAACATCTCTTAGCCTCTTCTATTACATGAAACGGCATCTTGTTCCTCCTTGCAAAATATTAATTTTAAAGCTTAATACGTTTGAGTATAGCAATCTGGCATAATTTTGTAAACGCTAGTTTTATTATTAACGTTATCTTAAAAGCCTCCTTACATCATGTAAAGAGGCTTTTGCATTCTATTATAGCTCCGTTGCTATCTTTAATGAACTTTTTCATTTTTTTCCATGTTTTTTAATACACTTTCAAGAGCAGAAATGCTGCTGCTATGGTTTCTTATAATCGGTATGTTTTCCTTCTTTGCCTTTTTAGTTGCAATCCAAACCATCTTGTGGGAGATCTTGTCAGTAAAAAGAACTATGGCATCTGGATGTCCAATGCTTTTTTCAAATCCTGCCGTCAACTGTGTGTAAACCTTAACCTTGTGCCCGTGCTTCGAGGCTACATTTTTATATTGAGAGTGCATTTTATCGTGCCCACCTACCAAAACTATACTCATTATACCCAACTCCTTTGTCGGTAAATCTTAGATATTGATAATCATTATCATTTGTTATTTACTATCATACTCTATGCCGACTTCTATGTCAATACATTTATTATGGGATTATGACTGAAATCCCTCTTTTCACCATCCCAATTTCCAAAGGCATGGTGGGACCTTTCTCTCCATCCACATCTGTGATGTTTTGGCAATACTCTCCCAAACATTCAATCTTTATATTATCGCTTTGAAAGTGAATTACATTTTTACTGTTCTTGTAATTTCCCAACAAGATTTGCGCAAACAAAACCGAAAGCTCGTTCAGCTGACATTCTTTAATACCAATGAAGTCTAAAAGTCCATCCTGCATGGACGCGTCTGAAGCAAGGCTTCTGAACCCTCCTACGCTCTTGCCATTAACCACCAGATATAAAAACAGGTCCTCGTCGTATACTTTTCCGTCAACCGTAATTCTAGTGTTCATAGCCTTGAAGTTGGGCAATTCGCTTATTCCTTTTAGGTAGTATGCCACTCTTCCCATTATGTTTTTAAGCTCCCTCTCAGTGGTATGGGCGACCTCGATAAACAAGCCAGCTCCACATGAGTTCATGAAGTACCTGTCGTTTACCTTTCCTATATCGAACCTCCCCGTCTTCATTTCTGAAAGAACCTTGATAGCCTTGGAGATATCTTGGGGTATGCCAAGATTGTAGCTTATGTCATTGACAGTTCCTGCAGGTATTATCCCAAGAGGAATATCTGCTCCTATTTGAAGCAGCTTATTAACTGCAATGCTTACAGATCCGTCTCCTCCTGCTATAAACAATGCACTGTACATATTCAAATCCTTTTTTTCGATGACATCCTTGAAATCATCTTCACTTCTGCTTCTAATCGGATGCACCTGATAACCTTGTTCTTGAAACGAATGAATAAAGTTATCCAAATAAGATGCAAAGCTCCTCGTTCCGGAGACCGGATTGTATATCAATAGAATCGTCTTCTCCATATTTTTCATGATAACACCTGCCATCTGCTCTATTTTATTACGTTCTTTAATATATTATTCCCCAAAACAGCATCCTGACTCATTTTTTTGAATCGGGTTTTTAGTTTATGCGCAAACACCTCCATTATGGTATAATGTATACAAACTTAATTGGAAGGACTGATTTCATGGCAATTGAATTGGTTATTTTTGATTTGGACGGAACCCTGATAGCATCTTTAGAGGGCATCCAATACTCTATGAACAAAATACTTAATGAACATTCTCTCCCTCTCCACTCTTTAGAGGAATACAGGCTTTTTGTGGGCAAAGGACTCAAAAACCTGGTGTTCGAATCCTTGCCGGAGAACAAACGAAGTGATGAGGATATCGATTATTTTTACAAAATAATGATGGAAACATACGATGCCAACTATGACAAATACATGCGCTTATACGATGGAGTCGCTGAATTGTTGGATTATCTGGTTGATAACGACTATAAAATAGCTGTAAACACCAATAAGAATCATTATATCACTCAAAAAATAGCAAAAGCCTACCTTAACGATTGGCCTTTCACCACGATAATAGGTTCCGATTTCGGCTTTGAAAAAAAACCAGACCCTGCAGCCGCAATTCACATAGCCCGCCAGGCAGGAGTAGATTTAAAGCGCTGTCTTTATGTAGGTGATACCGGCGTCGATATCCAAACAGCCCAAAATGCAGGCATGACTCCTGTTTCAGTCACTTGGGGCTTTCGAAAAAAGCAAGAGCTGGAGCCGTTTAATCCTCCATATTGGATAGATAAACCCTCGGAACTTATAAACGTAATTAAATCCCTTGATCACTAATGTTGATGACAAGCAATTTTTCGTGGTACAATATACAAAATCATAAATTGAATCGGAGTTGATCAAATGAAATACGTAATAATCCTCGTAGATGGAATGGCAGATTATAAAATAGAATCCCTCGGCATGAAAACTCCCTTGGATGTAGCCGATATTCCAGCTATTACGAACCTAGCACAAAGTGGAGAAATAGGAATGGTTAAAACAATCCCCGAAGCAATGTCTCCAGGCAGCGACATAGCCAATCTTTCAGTAATGGGTTATGACCCAAAGATATATCACAAAGGCAGATCTCCCCTGGAGGCGGCGAGCATGGGCGTAGACTTGACAGCCACAGACGTAACCTTCAGGTGCAATCTCGTTACGTTGGAGGGGGACGGCCCTTATGAATCAAAGACCATAACAGACCACTCGGCAGGCGACATTAGCACGGAAGAGGCCAAAATTCTTATAGAACATCTGGCTGCTGAGCTTGAAACTGATGATATCAAGTATTATCCCGGGGTAAGCTACAGACACTTGATTCTTTGGAAAAACGGACCTTACGATTACGATTTGACACCTCCCCACGATGTCCTCGGTCAAAACATAAAGCCACATCTGCCCAAAGGACCGTACAAAGATATAATACTGGAGATAATGAAAAAATCCTATGACATGCTTAAAGATCACCCTGTAAATCTTAATCGGATCTCAAAGGGTTTAAATCCTGCAAATTCTGCATGGATATGGGGTGAAGGTAAAAAACCTAGCCTCGATTCTTTCAAGGACAAGTACGGAGTAGGCGGATCCGTAATTTCAGCTGTTGATTTGATTCAGGGCATAGGCGTGCTGGCCGGCTTGAATCCAATTAAAGTCGAAGGCGCAACAGGAACCATTCATACCAACTTCGACGGAAAGGCTTTAGCAGCAGTAGAGGCTTTAAAAAACGGCGACGATTTTGTCTATATCCATCTTGAGGCTCCTGACGAATGCGGCCATCAAGGAGACTTAAATGGCAAAATCAAATCAATAGAGCTTATAGATGAGAAGGTTGTTGCACCTGTTTTTAAAGGTTTGAAGGCATTGGAAGAACCTTTTAGAATCCTGATACTTCCAGATCACAGAACCCCTGTTGCCCTTAGGACACATACAAGCGATCCGGTCCCTTACGTGCTGTTTGACAGCAACAAGATTTCAAGAAAAGAAAATCAGCGATTTACAGAAGATTCAGCTAGCGAATCCGGCAATTACTTCGACAGCGGAGTGGCCCTTGCCAATTATTTCTTCAAAAAATGAAATTAGTGATCGGTTCATCCGATCACTAATTTCATTTTATCTTTTCTGGGCATTTTTTTTATCTGAGCTTCACGTTTTGACGCAGCAGATCTATCCTCTGACCTTTCCCAGTAAATTATTTCTACCGGCAACCTAGCTCTCGTGTATTTTGATGCTTTACCCGCATTGTGTCGCGCTATCCTTTTTTCAATATCCTTGGTTATTCCCGTATATATGGTTTTGTCCGCACATCTCAGCATGTATACGAAGTACATATTATTCACGCTCTGTTTCGGTTATTAATCCAATTACCGTCGATACCTGGGTCATCGTTTCTCTGCTCAGGGCAAAGATGCATACTCTTGCTGCCATATCGGTAGTGCCTATCTCAGGAACATATCTATCCATTTTCAATATCAATGTGCCGTTTTCCAGCACAGCCTTGTCTGCTTCAAGCTCATTAGAGCCGCTAGGTTCGGACTTGACATAGGCATAAATGAGGTTATTCACAAAGAATTCTTCATTAAATTTTAGCGTTAGCTCTTCAATTTCCAAATCCTGCTGAGGGTGGTCGCTCAAAAATATTTCAAAATTTGCATAGCTGTCTATTTCTATAGGCACATCATATTCATAGTCTTCGCTCCATTGAGCTCTATACTCTGCTGTATCTAAGCTCGCAACTGTTTCATCCGGTTCGTCTGGCGAGAAACACGCTGTAGATGACAAAACCATCGAAAGAATGATTATCGAAAGCATAAACTTTTTCACTGGGCACCTCCTTTGGACTCTGGCAACTTTCAGTCCTGTTCCCTTATTCTGCTCATAAGCATCTCATCAGCATATCTGCCGTTTCTTATCGCTGCTTTTTTCTTTACGCCTTCCACATTAAAGCCAAGCTTCTGATATAGATTTATGGCTTTTTCATTGTCTGCAAAAACTTCCAGTTCGATTCTAGTGAGCATAAGCCAGTTGTCGGCAACATCTAAGACGGCATTCATCAGCTGCTTTCCTATCCCCATGCCCTGATACTCTGTATGAACCATAATACCGATAGTTGCAGAGTGTCTTTTCCTGGGCAGTTCATTTAGATGAAGTCCGGCTGTACCGACTATGACTTCATTGCTTCTATCTTTTTTAAGCACTGCTACGAATTGATGTCTCAAAGAGTCTTCCTTGGCGATATATCCTTTGCTGTCCATAACGGTTTCTGATGGAAGCCCCATTATGTTTTCCATTATTCCTTCCATGCGCCTTAAATTATTGATTTCCTTTGCATCTTCAAGTTGAATCGGTCTGATATACAAATCCATTTCCAAGCCCCCTTTTAAGTGATAAATCTATCTCTTACCAAAAGTATAATCCATTACTCATTCCCCTTCAACAAAAAAATAAAATCGCAATGGCGAGTGAGCATGTGACATTTGCCAGGCGATTTTATCCGTGTTATTTTTTATTGTCTATCTCAAAAGGCAATCCTTCCCAGTTTCTCAATACTGCCTTTTCCTTACCTATGTATAGCAGATAATTCGGAAGAACAGGAGTTTTCCCAAGTCCTTTGCTACCATTTACTATGTATGTGGGTATTGCCAGACCTGAAGTTCTGCCTCTGAGGGTTTCCATTATTTCCATCCCCTCTTCGAGGTTAACCCAGAAATGGGAGGTGCCCTTTACCGTTTTGGGATGAAATATGTAGTAAGGCTTGACTCTTATTCTCAATAGACTTTGGTTTAGCTTTCTTACTGTATGAGGGTCGTTATTGACTCCATTTAGCAATACCATCTGATTGCCTAAAGGTATGCCTGCATTTGCAAGCAGCTCGCAAGCTTTCTTAGATTCTTCGGTAATTTCTCTTTGACTGTTAAAGTGAGTATTTACGTATATCGGATGATACTTTTTTAGTATCTCAACCAGTTCAGGCGTGATTCTTTGAGGCAAAGTGACAGGAGTTCTTGTTCCAAAACGGATGATTTCCACATGTTCGATGCTTCTAAGCTCTGATAAAAGCCAATCTATCATACTGTCCGAGAGCATAAATGAATCTCCCCCAGTAACCAGTACGTCCCTGACTTCAGGATGATTTCTGACATAATCTATGGCTTTCTTTATCTTATCCTTTGGGGCATTTACATCATGCTCACCGATCATTCTTCGCCTTTGACAAAATCTGCAGTACATGCCGCACATATTTGTAACCTTAATGATTAGTCTGTCCGGGTATCGTCTTGTTACAAGTTCCTCCGGAGACCAGCCTGCTTCGTCCATAGGATCTAGCACCCCCGATTCATCCAATTCCTCTCCACAAGGTATGGATTGCTTTCTTACAGGGCAGTTTGGATCATTCGGATTGATGACGGACATATAATAGGGAGAAATAGCAAACCTGAATTTATCTCCAACGACTTTCATCTTTTCTTTTTCGTCGTCTGTTAAATTCAAAATGTCGCTGATGTCCTCTACGCTGTCAAACCTGCTATTAAGCTGCCATTTATAATCTTTCCAATCTTCTTCCGTCCCTCTCAGTTTTTTTAGTATTTTCTGTTTTTGAGCTTCAACTATTTCAAAATCTTCAATTCCGGTCTTTATAGACCCCTTTGCCATTTCATATGCTTTGATGCTTTTTTCCAGCTTTATAAAACGATCCTGTTCATCGCAGATGTTGTAATCTTCTATTGTCATGTTTCTGACCTCCTGTAAAATATTTATAGAAAAAAATAAACAGCCCCCACCATCTCGGTAAAAACTGCTTTGAAAGCAAAAATACATAGCTATTCCGCATTTTCCCTTCCTAGCTTCCGAGGTTAGCTGACGGATTCGGGCCGAAGGTAATCGCCCTATCGAATTATCGAATTCACCCCTGTTTTTGGTTCCCCCGTATTTTGCACAAGCAAAAATTCAGCAGCAGATCGCAATCACTATTTAAATTTTCTCAGTCTTATAATTATAACTTATTTGTGTGTTTATCGTCAAGCAATGCTGTAAACGTTTTACGATGCCTGTACAGCTTCTTTTTATACTACTACATAATAATCGCAACGTATCCCAACACTACAGTAAAGAACATCGCTATTGATAGGCAGACTCCGTTGAAACCCAGCTCAAAAGTGTTTACTATAGTGAAGAAATTGTTTTTTTTCAACACTCCAAAATAAATCAATGCTCCTGCCAGAAAAGACAGTATAAATATCAAAATCTTTATCCAATATGACAGCGGGTCTACTTCAAATGTCACATCAAACATGAACATGACAATCCATCTTCCAAAAATCCCTCCAACAAAGCACATGGCTCCCATAGTAAGCACTACCGCCTTTCTCAGGCTATCGCAGTCGGACCTGCCGGGTTTGGGGGATTTTCCGAATAAAATCTGAGAGTATTTCACAAAGGATAGTATCGTTCCAAGGTTTACCAGTATTAAGGCATACTCCACCCAGCTCCCTTTTGCTCCATATGAAATAAGGTATTTTGAAATGCTGCCGTTAAAAAGCGGTGCGCCAGTAATGCCCATCACTGCAAATAAAGTGGCATATCCTACCGCAGGCATACGCTTCATGACCCCACTAATTTTGTAGATATTTCTCGTCTTATAATCATCTGTAATCATCCCCGCAGTCAAAAAGAGCGTAGATTTGAACACAGCGTGATTCATGATATGGTATATGCCACCCCAATATGTATGGGTACCCTTCATATTTATCCCCATCATGATCAACCCAATCTGTGATACTGTATGATAAGCCAAAATCAGCTTGATATCATGTTGGGCAAGCGCCAGCACAAAACCCACTACAGCGGTTATGAACCCCATTAAAAGGAAGAAATCTGTAGTATCCACAACCGTAGCAAACGCGCTCTGTATCCTTATGAATAAATAGACTCCATTTTTAACGTAGAGTCCTGAAAGTATTGCTGATATCACTGACGGAGCACTGGGCGTTCCATGTGCTTTAGGCAGCCAACTAAACAGAGGCATCAAAGCCGACTTTAAGCTCACAGCGGTTATTATCAGAGCATAAGGAAGTATTACGATTCTGGGATTTTCCAAGGTTGATACTATTCTTTCTATCCCATATAAATCAATTACGCCCACCTTTTTATACAACATACCCAAACCGAACAAGAAAAACGACATGCCCACTATATTGATGAGAAGGTATAATATTCCGTCGTATATGGACCCGCTGTCTTTTTTATACATTATCAATATACTAATCACAACTGTTGACACTTCAATAAGAACAAAAATATTAAAAAGATCATTTGAAAGAAATATTCCTATAATGAGGCCTTCCAGTGCCATAAATAGAAATAGATACAGGTTGTCTGCGTAATTTTTCCTAAGATTAAACAGTACCATGCCTAAAAACATGCCTGCGGTGAGCAACACCATCGCAGAAGCCAGGATATCCGCCCTTAAGGTAATGCCGATATAATCAGTCCATCCGCCTATGTTCTGTACTACAGGTCCACTGGTGCGCACGTGGTAGAAGCTTAAAAAAGATAATGCAACCATTAATATTTGCAGCAAAACCATTACTTTCCTTGCAATCTTTTGAGATAGCATTATAGAAAAGCTCCCTACGATTATCGGAAGCAGAATCAACCAGTACAGATCCACCATTTTCCTACCTACTTTCGCCTAATGAGTAATCCTGACATAAGCCAATGTGAAAATAAAAAATATTGCTATTGTAGTGCACACGCCGTTAAAAGTGAGTTCGTGTTTTTGCAAAAATTTCGCTATATTGATTTTTTTGATGAATCCGTAGTAAAGACCATACCCAAGAAATAGGGTCGCAATGAAGCTTGCTGTCTTTTGAATATAGAATGCGAATTCTACATCAAAGGATACATTGAACAGAAAAGATATTATTACTTGTCCAAATATTCCTCCCAGGAAGCAAAGAATCCCTAAAAAAACTATAACCCCTGTAGAATAAATGTCCACGGATGGTTTTTTTAAATCTGACTTTCCAAAAAATATTTCGGTGAACCTTACGAATATGGTAACCGTGCCCAAGTTGACAATCAAAATGCCCAATTCGCCGATAAACTCCGTCAATCCAAATGATATCAAATATTTTGATACGCTGCCATTGAAAAAAGGTGCTCCTATTATTCCAAGTATAGCAAAAATCGTGACTGTGGAAATGGCAGGCATCTGCTCGTAGACTCCACGAATCTTGCATGCATCCCTCGTCTTGTAATGGTCCACGATTACCCCTGCCGAGAGAAAAAGCGTGGATTTGAAGACAGCATGGTTAAATACATGATAAAGCCCACCCCAATACGCTCTTTCGTCACCCAGATTGACAGCCATCATTATCAATCCGATTTGGGAGACCGTGCTGTATGCCAATATGAGTTTTATATCGTCCTGAACAACTGCCAGCAAGAAACCTATGACCGCTGTAAATAGACCCATATATACAAACAACGCTGAGGTATCAATCTGGCTCGCAAAAACATCTTGAATCCTAATGAAAAGATATATCCCATTTTTTACATAAAGCCCGGATAAAACAGCAGAAATAATCGATGGCGCGCTAGGCGTTCCGTGGGCTTTGGGAAGCCAGCTGAAAAGAGGCATCAGCGCGGCCTTCAGGCTTATTGCTGTTATCATAAAAGTATATGGGAGAATCATGGACTCCGGTCCAGAAAGCAGAGCGACCTTCTCCTTAATCCCATACAAGTCTATAACCCCGACAGTCTTATAAACCATTCCAACTCCAAAGAGAAAAAACGCCATTGCCACTACATTTATCATTAGATACAAAATTCCGTCGTATATCGACCTAGAATCTCTTTTGTACATGATCAAGATACTTATTATAACTGTTGCCACCTCAATCAGCACAAAAATATTGAATAGATCATTTGAAAGAAAGATTCCAATTATAAGTCCTTCCAACGCTGTGAAGAGAAACAGAAACATATTGTCTGAAAAATCCTTTTTAGTATTGAACAGTATCATGGACATGAATATTATGGTCGTCAACATCACCATCGATCCAGCCAAAAGGTCCGCCCTTAAAGCCACTCCGATGTAATTCGGCCAATTTGCAACATTTTGAATCACCTCTCCGTTTTCCTTGATGTAAAGAAAATTAAAGACTGAGGCTGCAACCATAAATCCCTGGAAAATAATTATGATTTTTTTTGCCGTATTAAATTTTATTAAAAGCAAAGGAATGCCCACCAATATCGGCAGCATCACCAACCAAATGTAGTTAATCATTTATTTCATCCTTTTTCTTTTAACTTTCAACCAGTTTGTAGAGCCGTATCTGTGGTACATATGGATGAACATCGTCAAGCTGGCAGCTGTTACACCCATGCCAATGACTATATCCGTAATCATCAGTGCCTGTGGCAAGGGGTCTGCTACTGCAGCGGCTGATGACAGATCTCCGATGGGAGGCACGATTCCCGCTTCAGAATTTGCAGATATAAAATAAAGTATTATGGCAACCTGCAAAATCCCCAATGATATTATTGACTTTACTATGTTTCTTCTAGCAATAAGTCCGTATACTCCAACAAAAAACAAGACTATGCTGATGTTTTCTCCATTAATGAACTCCATTACTGACCACCTTCGTAAAAAACAAATCTAAAAAATATTATCGTAAGTCCGCTACAGACCTTCAATCCGATCAACATATTCATCGATACTAAATAAAACTGATTTGCCAGCTCATAGGTTTTGTAATTATTAGTAAACAAAAACAAAACCGGTATCATCACTATGCAGAAAAACAGCGCCTTCTCAGCCGACTGAAGTGATTTTATCCTTATCCCCTCATCCGGCGAAACCAAGTACCTGCTGATAAATACAGAAGCGAGAACTGCACCGCCTTGAAAACCTCCTCCTGGAGTAATGTGGCCGTTTAATATTATATAAAAACCGAACATGATTATGAATGGGAATAAAAACCCAGTCATCCTGGCTATTATTTCTGAATTATTTTTCATTATCACGCCTCCAAGAAAAATTTATTACTGCGGTGACGCTCACTAAAAGTATCAAAGTTTCAAAAATGCTGTCAAAAACTCTATAATTCAAATATATTGCTGCAACACCGTTTTGTGCAAATGTATCCTTGGCGAAATTGTTGATGTAATAATCTGCAACAAAAGAATCCGCCACAATCTTTGTATCGCTGTATATATATAGCACGAACGCCGCAGCTGAAATGCAAAACAGCATAGCCAACCCTTTACGAATCAATTTGATCACCTGCTTCGAAACGGACAAATTCGACCGTCAAATTTTCATAGGGATTTTTCACAACGTAATCCTCCATCGCATCCACATGGTAATCTTCTCTGCACCCAAACATAATAACTGTATCGTAATCTTGATGTATGAGAAGATCAAAATTTTTGGTATCCAAAACATGTTCGCAATTTTCTGTGGTATAAATTATTTGAGGCTCCATCTCCCTCTTAAGAAAAAAGCGCTCTACATCTTTTAGAATCTGCGCTCTCCCTTTGATTATATATCCATCGTGTATTTCATTGTAATTTTCGTTGGTATAGTAAATTGTAAATACTTGATATTTCTTCAAAGCCACCAAATATAAAACCGTGGACAGGGCACTTCCTATTACAGCTTCGGCTATGGCAACGTCAGGCGCTCCGTATAATAGATAGACAAAGGAGCTTACCAATGAGAAAATACCCAAGTATATGACTGCCCGTCTCAACTTCACTGTATTGAGGGTGATAACAGCCAAAATCACCATTAAAACCAAAAATATTTTTTCTATCATCCCTCATTCTCCTCGCTGATTTTATATCCGCTTACCAGTGCAGACCTCGCCACCGCATGTGTAGACAAAGGATTCGTAAAAATAACCACAAGGCAGATCAACATGATTTTCAACGTGGAATAACCAAAGCCGCTTTTCAGCATGATTCCCGCCATAAGCGTTAAAAAGCCCACCGTCTCAACTTTTGAGGAGATCAAGATCCTTGAATAAAAATCTGTGAACCTAAATATTCCGTAAACGCCGAAAAACATAAAAAGCAAGGACAACACTATTAAAGCATTAGATATAGTCTCCATGATCATATCTCACCTCGCGTCTCTACAAATCTGGCTATGAGCACGGTTCCTATAAAACCTAAAAACGAATAGACCAATGCGATGTCCAAAAGAAAAGATCTGTCTGTAACTACCGAAAGTATGATGATGGACATTATTATTTTTGAAGAAATCATATTTAGTCCAAGTAGCCTGTCCCAAATAGTCGGTCCTATGACCACTCTTATTAAAACCAGCGCCGCATAAACAGAAACCACGATTAAAACTGCATCTAGAAAGCTCATATCATATCTCCCTTAGAATTTTTTCAAACTGCTCAGAGGCTTTTCCGCCTTTTTCACCGCTGAACCCATCATCATCTTCAAAACATAAAACGCTCAGCTGATTTTTTGACTTATCTATGGTAACCGTTCCCGGAGTCAAGGTTATCGCATTTGCCAAAAGACACACTGCCAAATCGTTTTCAAGCCCTGATTCGTACTTGACAATTTTTACAGAGCTTTCTCCTTTGGAAATTTTAAGGATGGCCGAGATGCCTGATTTGTAAATTTGAAAGACAAGATATATAAGATATTTAATCAGAGAGACAGGATTTAAGAAATAAGAATCGATGTAGCTATCATCTAACAGGTAGTAGTTTACGAAAAATATGGACGTGACAGAAAACCCCATGCCAGAAACAATCTGCAAAGGCCCAGCCTTCTCGTTGAGTATCACCCACATGGCCGTAAATACAAGTATCATTATGATATAGTTTGCCTTTCGTTTCATTGCACTCACCCTAATCAAGATTTAATCTAGTTTAAATTTATAGCCGCAACCCAACTACAGGTTAATTCTAATAGGAATTTTGTGGTATTGTCAATGGTTTTTCAAAAAAACAAAAGAAGACAAAATTGTCTTCTTATTAAATAGCCCCAAGTTTAAAATTTAACACTATTTCCTGTTTCCATATAAATTAGCCTTTCGCATATGTTGGTGGCATGATCTGCTATTCTCTCCAGATATCTTCCTACGAATACCAGACCTATAATCTGGTCTTCTTCGTCGTCGACTTTTTTAATATACGATAGCAGCTCTCTATATATTTTTTCATACAACTGATCTATTACTTCGTCTTTTTCAGCTGTAGCAAAGGCAAGCTCCACATCCTGATTGAAGTAGGCCTTTAAGGAATCATCCAACATTTCCTTTACCCTGCTCTCCATTATTTTCAGGTCCTCTATTGGTTTTATAAGGCCGTATTTGCCCAAATCCATTACTATCTGCGCTATGTTGCAGCTATAATCCCCTATCCGTTCCAAATCCACGACCACCCTAAGAACCGTCATAAATCTTCTAAGATCCGATGCGACAGGACTTTGAGTCGCAGCAAATGTAACGCAAAGATTTTCAATCTCCTGTTCATAAGCGTTTATTACCTTGTCCTTCATTATAACATCATTAGCCATCTTTTCATTTTGGCTTATAAACGCCATCATCGCCATTTCGATGCTTTTAGATGACAATTCGCTCATTTCACGAATTTTTCGATGTATCTCTTCTGTTTTTTCAATCATCATATCTCTCATGAGGCCCTCCTATCAACCGAATCTTCCTGTGATATAGTCTTCGGTCCTTTTATCAGCAGGATTTGCAAAGATAACCGATGTCCTATCAAATTCGATAAGCTCTCCCATCAGGAAAAACGCCGTCTTGTCGGAAATTCTGGCCGCCTGCTGCATGCTATGAGTTACTATGCTTATTGTATAATCCCTTTTGAGGCTGTCTATTAGCTCCTCGATTTTAAAGGTGGCTATGGGATCTAAAGCTGATGTGGGCTCATCCATGAGTATTACATCAGGTTGAACTGCTAGGCACCTTGCGATGCATAGCCTCTGTTGCTGACCTCCTGAAAGGCCGTAAGCATTGTCGCTTAGCCTGTCTTTGACTTCATCCCACAGAGCCGCGCTCTTGAGGCTTGTCTCAGCGATTTCCATCAAAAGGGCCTTGTCTTTTATTCCATGAATTCTTGGTCCGTATACCACGTTTTCAAATATCGATTTCGGAAAAGGATTCGGCTTCTGAAATACCATGCCTACTTTAGTTCTCAATTCTTCTACCCTAACTGATTTGTCAAAGATATTTTGACCGTGATAGAGTATTTCACCCGTGGTCCTTACAATAGGTATGTTTTCTATCATCCTGTTCATGGTCTTAATAAATGTTGACTTTCCACATCCCGAAGGTCCTATTATAGCAGTGACTTTATTCTTTTCTATTTCCAAGTTTATGTTTTTGAGAGCCTGGTCATCTCCGTACCATAAATTGAGGTTTCTTACATCGTATACTATATCGTCATTGTTGCTTATAGCATTAGTCAATTATATATCCTCCCTTAAAATCTTTTCTGAAACTTATTCCTAATTATTATAGCCACAGAGTTCATAATGAACAGTACAACAAGTAGTACTACAATGGTCGCCGCAGCCAGGTTTGCATATTCAGGTGTTAATACCGTATCCAGCGTCCAATAGTATATCTGTATCGGCAAGGCTGTAAAATCATCCATTATGGATGATGGTATCTTTAAAATCAATGTTGGAATCCCTAGCACTACAAGAGGAGCTGTCTCTCCAATCGCTCTTGACATGGCGAGTATGGATCCAGTGAGTATCCCGGGCAGGGCTACCGGAAGAACTATTTTTCGCACCGTCGTCCATCTGTCCGCACCCATTGCATAAGATGCTTCTCTTAAAAATCCCGGCACTGCCCTAATGGCTTCCTGGCTTGCAACTACAACTATCGGAAGTACTAATAGAGACATCGTCAGACCTCCAGCCAAGATACTGGATCCCAAGTTCAACATCCTCCCAAATACCGCAAGTCCCAATAGACCAAATATTACTGATGGCACGCTGGCAAGATTGGATATATTTATTTTAATAAAATCTTGGATTTTTCCTTTGGTCGCATATTCTTCAAGGTAGATAGCAGTAGATACCCCGAGGACCGTAGTTATAGGTATTACAATCAGCATCAGTAAAACAGAACCGATTATCGCTCCGTATATGCCAGCTTTTTCAGGAAAAATCGAAAGATTTCTAGTCAAAAAACCAGTATTCAGCCAACCTATGCTGTCCGCCCCTATCCTATACAGCAATATGACTAAGACCATTATCGCAAACAGGGTAGACAGGGAGAATATGTGTTTTAATAAATTGTTTAGCTTCACCCTCCTTGAGATCCTGGCGCTGTTGACTTTGAAGTCCGGGAGTTTTTGATTAATGTCTTTCATCATCATTCTGCTGTCTTTTCTAATATAATTCGTCTCTCGACTCATATCAATACTCCTCCCTGTATTTCTTCGATATATGTTGAGCAATAAGGTTTATGCCCATTGTGAATGCAAACAATAAAAGTCCCACTGCATAAAGACTGTAATACCCTGTCGTGCCGCTTGCTGCATCTCCGCTGGTAAATTCAACTATATACGCAGTCATCGTCTGCATGGACTGAGTTATATCAAGAGTAAATGCCTTTGAGCTTCCGCTGGCTATGGTTACAATCATAGTCTCTCCGACAGCCCTTGAAACAGCCAATACTATGGAAGCCATTATGCCGGATATCGCTGCCGGGATTACGACCTTAAAGGTCACTTCAAGTCTTGTAGAACCAAGACCCAATGCCCCTTCCCTCATGATCTCGGGCACTGAATTCATAGCATCCTCCGACAACGAAGCAACCAAGGGTATTATCATTATTCCCATTACTATGCCAGGGCTCAAAGCATTCTTGGCACCTAATGAGGGTATTATTCTCATCAATATCGGTGTTACGAATGAGTACGCAAAAAAACCGTACACTATGGTTGGTATGCCAGCCAAAACCTCCATAATGGGTTTTAGTATTTTTCTCATTTTATCTGATGCGAACTGACTTAAAAAAATCGCCGCAGTCAATCCTACGGGAACTGCCACCATCATGGCTATCAACGTAGTCATTACAGTCCCGGTTATTAGCGGTAGTATTCCAAAGGAGGGATTTGCGTTTAAAGGGGCAAGCCTGGTGCTGAACACCTCTGACAAGGGCACTACGGAAAAAAACTTGTAAGCATCTGTGACAAGCGTTACTATAATACCAAAAGTAGTAGCCACGGATACAAAGGCCATCAAAAAAAAGAATCTAGGCATTATTTTGTCTGTAGTGTTTTTCTTGTTCGCTATGTTTTCTTGTATCATTTGTCTTATTTTTGTTCTACTATCCATATTTTCACCTCTTATGATTAAGTCAGTCTGCACAAAAAATTCCAAGATGAGAAGCTCAAAGACTTCCCATCCTGAAATTCATATACCTTAACTTATCAGTTGATAGATTCCAGTGTAGAAAGATATTCCGCATACACTGATTCCGGAAGCGGTGCAAAGCCGTTATCCCCTGCCAGTTTAGCGGCACCCTCAGCTGATACTACGTATTTTGCGAAATCCAAAACCTGGGGCTTTTCCTTTGCAAAATCAAGATTCAAGTAAGTGTATACAAGTCTTGTAAAACCAGCATAATCCAAGTCTTCTCCAATTGTTTCAAGCTTTGGCTCAACAGGGCCGTTGCCAAAATCTACTTTTACCGCGGTAAGCTTGTCTGTATTCGTAACATAGTATCCAAACCCGAAAAATGCTATGGCATTTTTATCTTGAGAAACCAAGTCCACAAGCGTTGAGTACTCTTGCTGAAGATTTACAGTTGAAACCAAATCCTGCTTGTCTAGAATTACTTCGTAAAAGAACTCGTATGTGCCGTGATTTTCATTAGGTCCGTAGAACTTAATCTCCTCTGCCGGCCATTCTGATCTGATATCTGACCATAATACTTTGTCATCCTCTTTGTGTGCGCCTGAAATGTACATATTTACGATTTCCTCTTCAGTCATCTCAGTTGCCCAGTCGTTATCTTTGTTGATTACCATCGTAAGGCCATCGTAGGCGAGCTTTATCTCCATTACATTTTCGCCCATTTCCATTCCATTTGCTTTAAGCTCTTCAATTTCAGTATCCTTGATTATTCTTGAAGCATCTGAAAAATCTGTCTCACCAGGTATGAATTTTTTAAACCCTGCGCTTGATCCTGCACGCCCAACTTGCACGCTTACACCGCTTTGTTCATTTGTCATGTAGTTTTCCGCTATGTGCGCCATCAGAGGATACACTGTTCCTGATCCGTCTATGATGACTGCTCCGCTAAGCTGGTCGCCTTGATCTTGACCGTCGTCATCTGCCTGACCACATCCAACAGCGGATATGAGTAGTCCCGCTACCAATAATACTGCCAATAATTTTCTTTTCAACATTAACAAATCCTCCTAAATCAATTGTTTTTGTCGTTCCCTTTTCCGCAAATGTTATATTTCTCACTTGCTACAAACAGAGTATAGCACATAAATAAACCCGTAGTGTTTTCCTAAAGTTAATTGAATATTAAATCCATGTTAAGTTATTTTGGCAAAAAAAGATGGACCGCTTTATTAGCGATCCACTTCCTATATGGTCATTTATTATCCACATTGACTATGTTCTTAATTGTTATGGATATGGTTCCATCTGTATTGTTTATAAATTCAACTATGCTCGAATCATTTAAGTAGCTTGCGGGAATGCTTATTTCTATTCCCGTATCCGTCACTAGCTTTTGCTTCCTTAAAACTCTTTTTTCAGCATTATGACTTATTTTTATCCTGCTGTCCCTGAGTCCCGTCTTCTCTAGCTCTTCTTTGAACGCCTGCCGCCCGGATTCATCTTCAAAAGTGGACTCTGCTATATTGTCGATATTTATTTCCTGATTGTTTATGTAGTCTTCCGTTATGGTGTTCTTGAAAGCATTATACTTTAAGAGATCATTTTCATAGCTGTCTCTTACAATTTTTTTAACCGTCTTCTCAACCATGTCAACAACGCCCTTTTCGGATATCGCCCCTTTGGACTTGAGTATCTCCCTGCTGATGTAGAGGGTCTTATCCCCTTTAATCTCATAAAACCGCTCTTTTAGCTTTATTGAATAATCATTTAGATTAACAAGTGCAAACTCCTCAAGCTTTTGCGTCTCAAGAGGAAGAGCACAAGGTTGCCTTACTATGGTATTTCTTATTCCGTTCTCAGTTTCTACAAAATGTATATAGCTTCTTTTGTAGTTGAATTTCAGCACTCCCAAATAAGGAACATGATCAATTGAAAACTCCACCACCACCAGGTCGGCAGAAGGTATTTCGCTTCCCTCCTCCATTGCCGTTATAAAGTCTTCAGCTATGCTTTTGCTTAATTCTAAAAAACTGCCACCGCTTATGTACGCCCTCACTCCCGCCAAAAAAGCATTTTCATCTTCGATGAATCTGGTGTTTTTAACATCAATATCCAAAAAGCACTTGTCGATATGTTTTGTGAGGTACTCCTCTATTTCCGCCGATAGGATCAGCTCCTTGTCCGACACCACCGACACTCCACCGGTGTTGTCCAAGATATGCAGTACAGCTTTTTTAATTGTTATATTGGATTCCATCATTACGCTCCTCGCAGATTCTTAATCGGCCTTTGCATCACTGTTATAAAAAATCAAACCAAAGACCAACACCCCTAGTGATATAAGCAGGTACAACCCGATGCTAGGGTTGGTTATCCCTCCGTAAAGTATGATCAATGCTCCAAGCATAGCAAATGCAGGCTTTATGAACCTTTTACCAAAGCTCAGGTCTTTAAAATTACGCATATACCAGATGTAGAGCATAAAATACAATCCGTATACCATGACTATGGGTATTTCATCTAAGCCTATGAATCTTCCGAACAGCTCATTTAAGCTTGCGTACCATAGCCCTAGGTATAAAAATGATACCACTGCCGAAAACATTGCGGCTCTTAAAGGCATATGCACGGCTTCGTTCACCACGCTCAGCTTTCCAGGCAATGGGCCCTGGCCCCTAATGGCCAAGGAGTATGGCAGCCGGATATTTGATAGTACCAAACCGTTTAAAGTCCCCAAGCAGGATATTACTACAAAGCCTGTTAAAATGCTGGCGGCCATAGTTCCAAAGAGCATAGAGGCTGCAATTGAAACTGCATTATCCCCTTCAGCAACTATCTGATCTGTAGGCAAAACTCCTGCTATTCCCATAAAGTACATTATGTATACCAAAAACACAATGAAGGTCCCCACAGTCAAAGCCTTGGGAAGGTTTTTTTTCGAATCTTTTATCTCGTTATTTATTGTTATTGCTATTATCCACCCCTCGTATGCAAAAGCCGTCGCCACTACTGCCGAAGCTAAAGTCCCGCCTTTGCTGCCCACGGTCATAGCAGCCGTTGTGAAATTATCTATTGTCACGCCACTGAAAATTCCGCTGATTATTCCTACTATTCCAACTGCAAACAATGGGATTAGCTTTATCAAAGTGGTTCCTACTTGAAAATTTCCAGCAATTTTAGGAGCAAAAGAATTAAGCACATAGGCTAAAAGCATATACGCAGCTGCAAGCATCCAGGTTGCTGTTGAGTTTGCCGGATTGTCCCTGCCCATTAAAATCATGGTGTACATGGCAGAAACCCAGGCGAGTATGGCTGATAAAGGTGAAAAATACAGTATCCAGTTGAACCATCCAACCAAATATCCCGCTTTTTTCCCATATGCGGCTTCAGTATAATCTACTATCCCATTTGCCTTTTCTATCCGCTGAGCAAATTCGGCAAATACCAGCGCGCCGAAAATCATGGAAAAAGCTCCTGTTGCCCAAGCGACAAGAGCCAAAATCAAATTTCCGTCGGTCATCGTCAAAACATCATCTGCCTTAAAAAAGACTCCCGATCCTATTACAACTCCCACAACCATTGCTATGGCTGTAAAAAGTCCGTATTTTTTCTCTAATCCATTCAAAGTTTTCCCCCCATAAAGTTATTGCAAGGGATATTATACAATAAAATTACCTACAATAATAACTTAATTGAAATATTTTTAATTTAAGCCGCTTGCCTATACCTGCTTATGTTTTCCTCTGTTAAAAATTCATAGGCTTCGTTTATCTTTTGAAACATTTTTGTGGCATTTTCACTTTTGTTTATATCCGGATGGTATTGCTTCGCCTTTTTTCTGTATGATGATTTTATCTGGCTTGCATCTGCAGTATAAGAAACCCCAAGCACATCACAGCTTTTCTCAAATCTGCTTTTGAAATCAAAGGCTGTGCCCCCAAAGGACTGTCCACCATAACCTGAGTTTTGTCCATGACCTCCAAAGTTTCCATAGCTGCCACTATATTGCTGATATCCACCAAAGCCTTGCCACTGCTTAAACTGATCTTCCCATTGTTTTTGCTGCTGTCTATGTCTTTCTTCTTGTTCTCTTCTTCTTTTTTCTTCCCATTCGTTTATATAGTCTTGACCATAGGCTGAAAAGCTTCTGTGCTTTCTGGATTTCCCTTTCGTTAAAGCATCAGAGTAATCAAACAGGTATTCTGTGGCCATATATTTAAGGTAATTCAAATAGAAGAGAAGCTTCCTGCCGATTACAGGAAACAACACCAAAAACAAAACCGTAGCCATCACGTTCGGATTAAATAGAATATAAAGGCCAAAGGGACCTGCCATCAAGAAAAAAAACATGCACCCTCCCATGCCTAGTATGGCCAAAAGGCTTTTTGCCAAGGAATCCACGATGCTTGTCATGAAACCGAATAAGGCAATCAGTCCATTTAAAATAAATTCTATTATTATTCCCATGTAGAATAAAGTCTTACCGTAAACATTATCGATCAAATTCATTGCTATATCTATCCCCCTGATTTTTCTCCAGAACCGCTGTTTTTATTTTAGGTGCGCTTTTCGAATTTCGCTGAACACTTGGGGCATGTCACCCTTATCTTTGATTTGCCCTTTGGTGCCCTCATCTGAGTTTTGCATGTCGGGCATTTAAAATACTTGTGAGTCTTTGAATTTTCAATTCTATTTTTAAATTTATGCACCCTTGAATACAAAGGGCTAAATGCAATTGCAAACTTGTAATTCTCAAGCCTTCTTTTATCTATATCCTTTGAAAACATCCTGTACATTACCAACATCAAGGGTATATAGCTTAATGATGCGATTAGTCCTATAGAAGTCATCCTGCCAATTATCGTCATTGCGATGGATGTAATCAGAAGGAAAACTGAAAGTTGGTCTGAACCATATCTTCCCGCCATAAATTTTTTTATTAAATTCATTCTACCACTCCGCTTTATTATTATTTAAACCAAATTAAAATCCATTGTACTCCATGAATCTAAAATTTAACTTAATAAACTAAATATCTCTAAGTTCAATCACATACCTATTATGCAGAAGATATCCACTAAAAGTCAACATATAGTAAATTTTTCGCATTAGAATTGACATCAGGCCTTATAAATTATAAAATCTAGTAGTTATTCTTAAAAAGCAAATCTATAATAAGGAAGATAATAAATGAACACAAAAAATTCAAATTTAATCAAAGAAGTAGACAGAAGGCGTACCTTTGCGATTATTTCTCATCCAGATGCCGGCAAAACAACATTGACAGAAAAACTGTTGCTCTTTGGAGGGGCCATACGGCTGGCAGGATCCGTCAAATCTAGAAGGGCTCAAAACCATGCAGTGAGCGATTGGATGGAGATTGAAAAGCAAAGGGGAATATCTGTCACTTCCTCCGTATTGCAGTTCGAGTACAATAATTGTTGCATAAACATCCTGGATACTCCAGGACACCAAGACTTCAGTGAAGACACCTTCAGAACCCTCATGGCTGCTGATTCTGCCGTGATGGTAATAGACTGTGCCAAAGGCATCGAAGCCCAAACCAAAAAGCTTTTTCATGTCTGCAAAATGAGAGGCATACCCATATTTACATTTATAAACAAAATGGACAGGATGGGAAAAGATCCTTTTGAGCTTATCGAAGAGCTAGAGCAGGTTTTAGATATCAAGTCCTACCCAATGAACTGGCCAATAGGCAACGGTAGAGATTTCAAAGGGGTTTATGACAGAGAAAAAAATCTTATTAACCTTTTCGGGGAAGGAAACCACGGACAAAGCAAGACAAGAACAGAAAAATTAAACATCGAAGACTCTTCTTTATCCTCCCTCCTGGGTGACGAGCTTCACAGCCAGCTTAAAGAAGATATTGAGCTTTTAGACGTGGCCGGGGATTCCTTCGATTTAGATGAAGTATTAAAGGGCAATCTCACTCCTGTATTTTTTGGAAGCGCACTCACGAACTTCGGGGTGGAGCCTTTCTTAGAGTCATTTTTGGAACTCACCACACCTCCGACTCCTAGGGACAGCAATCTCGGGATGGTAGATCCCAAAAAAGAAAACTTTACAGGATTTATCTTTAAAATACAAGCCAACATGAACCCTACCCACAGGGACAGGATTGCATTTCTAAGAATCTGCTCTGGAGAGTTCAAAAAAGGCATGAGCGTAAATCACGTGCAGGAAAATAAAAAGATCAGGCTGTCCCAGCCCCAGCAGTTCCTTTCCCAGGAAAGAGTTGTGGTAGAAACCGCCTATCCTGGAGATATAATAGGAATTCATGATCCTGGCATATTCAAAATAGGCGACAGCTTGTGCGAAGACAACTCCAAGATTCAATACCACGGAATCCCCCTCTTTGCCCCTGAACATTTTTGTAAAGTATTCACTAAAAATGCTCTCAAGCGCAAGCAATTTATAAAGGGAATCAACCAGCTTTCAGAAGAAGGCACAATCCAAGTATACAAACAGCCCAACATCGGTGTTGAAGAGCTGATAATAGGAGTTGTCGGAGCCCTCCAGTTTGAAGTGTTGGAATATAGGCTTAAAAACGAGTATGGGGTTGATATCATCATGGAAAGTCTTCCATACCAGTATATCCGTTGGATCAACGGCGAAGGCTTCAGTCCAGACAGTCTGAATCTTACAATGGACAGCCTTTTGGTTGAGGATCAGGATTTAAACCCCGTTGTTCTCTTCATCAACGAATGGTCCATATCCAGGGTTGCAGAACGAAATGAAAGCATAAGCTTAAAGGAAATATCGTTGAGAAACAAAGTCATGGCAGGTTGAAGAAAAAATGCGAACTCCCATTATTATCACAGGTGTTCGCATTTTTTTATATTTCTTTATTTATGTATACTGATTTTTTGCCCTTCTCAAAGGAATCCTCGAAATCATTAACTACCTTGACAACTAAAGATACCATTCCCAGCAAGGCGATTAGATTAGGTATAACCATAAGACCGTTAAAGGCATCTGCAAGCTCCCACACTATTTCAACTCTCATCACCGTGCCAATTACGATACACGCAAGCACGATTATCCTGTAAGGCATCAAGCCTTTTATCCCAAATAGATACCGCACATTTGACTCTCCAAAATAATACCAACCAATAATAGTGGACAATGCGAAAAAGAAAAGGCAAACAGCTATGAAGTAAGCTCCAAATCCGCCAAATCCTTCAACGAATCCGGCTTGTGTCAAAGCCGCTCCTGACAACCCTGTTTCAAATACTCCCGTAGTAAGTATGACCATGGCAGTCAGGGTGCAAACCACTCCTGTATCAATCACTACTCCCATCATCGCTACGAGCCCTTGCTGTCCGGGATGCTTAACTTTTGCGACTGCATGAGCATGAGGTGTCGAGCCCATGCCGGCTTCATTTGAAAACAGACCTCTGGCTATTCCATATCTGAACGCTTCCTTGACTGTCACCCCTATAATGCCTCCCGTTGCCGCCTGTGGATTAAAGGCACCATAGATGATCATTCTCAAGGAAGGCAAAATGCTATCCCAGTTGAGAGAAACTACCACCAAGCTTCCTACAATGTATATGACCGCCATGAATGGTACTATTCTTTCAGTAAAGCTGGCTATCCTGCCTATGCCTCCAATAATTATCATCCCTACGATGATAGCAACCACTATGCCGACTGCTAAGGAAGGTATGCCAAAGGCGACGCTGACGGCTTCACCTACTGAATTCGATTGAACCATGTTACCCATGAATCCGAGGGCAAGTATTATAGCTACTGAAAAAAAACCTGCCAGATACTTATTTTTAAGTCCATCCCTGATATAGTATGCCGGTCCTCCTACTACAGTCCCACCTTCCCTCTTCTTGAAAACCTGAGCAAGTATGGCCTCTGCAAATATAGTTCCCATCCCGAAAAATCCGCTGATCCACATCCAAAATATAGCTCCGGGACCTCCTGCAGCTATTGCAGTAGCTACTCCCGCTAAGTTTCCCGTACCAACCTGGGCAGCTATGGCCGTTGAAAGGGCCTGAAATGAGGACATACCGTCTTCATCGGCCTTGTATTTTTTCCCAAAGACATTGGAAAAAGATTCTTTGAACGCCTTTTTCAGCTTTCTGATTTGAATAAATTTAAGCTTAAATGTAAATATTACTCCTGTGCCTAAAAGCAAAAACAACATGACCGGTCCCCAAAGAATGCTATTGATTTCCGTTACTACCTCATGAATACTATCCATCTTACTTCCCCCGTTTATTCAATTAGAAAATAAAAAAACCGTCCGGATCGAACGATTGACCTCGATATAATAACATAAAAATCTAGGCAAATCAAGGCTTATGCCTATATGTGAATTCCTTTACACCTTAAAGAATAACATTTGTCAATAAGGGTATCAATGTAATAGATAAAGGTTTTACAAATTTTATTTTTGGGAGGTTTTGTTATGAAGAAAATTTTAATTCCAGTTGACGGATCCGACTATTCAAAAAAAGCCGTAAAAAAAGGAGCCGAAGTTGCGAAAGCTTTCAACAGCGAGGTAATATTGCTTAATGTCCTAGACCTAAAATTTGCCATCCCCGGTCAAGCCACAGTTAAATTTAGCAGCGCCTTCGACGTTTTGATGGATAAATCTAGAGAAAGTTCAAAAAAAATACTCGAAGAGGCAAAAGAGCTTCTAAAAGATGCTGCTAAAGATGTAAAGACTGAGATAATCGAGGGCGACTCATCCATCAGCATAATTAAATACATTGAAAAAAACGACATAGACCTTATCATTATGGGCTCTCAAGGTGTGAGCGGGGGACTCAAGGGGCTTCTCATAGGCAGCGTAACCAACAGAGTGCTTCACAACACCCACGTACCTGTTTTAGTCGTTACATAAGATTCTTTATTCAAATAAAGAGATGGCTCTATACAAAGATAGAAGCCATCTCTTTATTTTTAATTGTACCAATCTTTAGTAAGTTCGTTGACTAAATACCCGCTCAGTTGAGAAAACATGTATCTGTTGTCCTCCAAAATCAGCACTGCCCATCTTTCTTCTCTGGGGTGTTTCATCGTTTTCTGCGGTATGGAATTATGAGCATCTGCATCCAATGCTTCGTTTAATTTTTCTGTTATAAAATAACGCTTCACTCTAAAGACCTCTTTTACAGGATTTTTATTAATTTGACTGCAAAACAAATGGCTGGGTGTAGGACTTGCCTGATCCGTTCTGAAGCTCAGCCCTGATAAATTTGGCGCCTTCCAGATCAAGCGTCTTAAGGTCGATGGATGCTCCTGTGCCTGCAACCCCTTTATTTGTTCTCCATGTCACAGAACTTGTATTAGTGGCGCTTATTGTTATTACCGTGCCCCCGGATGTCACTTCGATCCTGCTGATTCTAGGTACCGGAGGATTTATGTTTCCGCTTCCCCCAGGTTCATAGGAGAAGTAAAATGCTCCGTTTAGCATGGATTCCCTCAATGCTCCTTCTGTTAGCGACGGCATCAACATAAACTGGTAATTTCTGAACAACTCATGATCAGCATGCATATCGTCGTTGCTGTAGCCGAATACCACTACATTTGGCATTACCAGTGCATTTACTCTATCCCACTTAGCTCTATCACCAGGATGCCTGTCACCTTGGTTGTATACTTCCATTCCAACAAGAGTTTTGTCAAAATCATTGTAAAAGGTTTGATACCAAGAATCTGAACGATTATATCTTCCAGGATGGAAGAATACAGCCATGCCATTTCTGCTTTTAATCTCATTCAGAGCTGTTCTTATATCATTTGTACTTCCATCATAACTGCTGAAGAAGCTTCCAGTATGATCAGTTCCTGATACTTCGTTTCCTTCAACCGCAAGCATACCAAGCTGTACAGGATCTTTTCCCCATTTTGTCCATGGCCAGGTTGTCGGGTGTCCACTTGCATATGCATGGTCTGTAAGAGACAGTATCTTATAGCCGGCTCCATGATAAAGATCTATAACTTCATTTGGAACCCTCCCCCCGTCGCTTTCCCTCGTATGGGTATGAAAATTTGCCTTATTCTGACTGTAAGTATCCCAGTTTACCTTGCCATAAGGATTGTAAGAAACAAATACTTTAGCATTAGGCTCTTCATTGACTACTATCTGTGCCGAAGCCTTCACTCCATCAGGATTCACGACACCTGTCTTCATGGTTAGGGTGCCTTCCACTGTGTACGTTCCGGCTACGTTTTCGTCATAGCTTCCCTTGCTCCAGGTCACTCCGAGATTTGTCTTGCTTCCATCTTCTAAGGTAGCTTCTATGGTTGATGGCAAGCCCACTGACCCAAATGGGGTGCCATAGTCTACGTATTTCGTGGATACGCTGGCTACGCTTGCTACCTTGAGATCAGGCTTTTCATTGACTACTATCTGTGCCGAAGCCTTCACTCCATCAGGATTCACGACACCTGTCTTCATGGTTAGGGT